>WLOB01000048.1 GCA_009699505.1 Actinomycetota bacterium
CCGTGGGTCCGGGTCGCGCCGCCCTTCGACGGCCGGCGCGTCGCGGGGGTCCCGTGCGGGGTGCCGTGCGCACCCGCGGTGTGGTGCCGTCCTGCCCTCCCCGGCCGATCGCGCGGACCGCGGCATCCGGCGGGCCCGGCGGAGGTGCCCCCGACCCATGCCCCCCGCGCATTCCTGTGCGGACGTACGCGGCACACCCCGGACCCCGGTGGGAGGCTCGCGTCGCTGGACGACCCGGCCGCGACCCCGCGGTTCCCGGCGTCCCACCGCCCACTCCCCATCCGACCCAGGAGACGACCGTCATGGGCCTCACCACCGGGAACTTCCCACCCGTCGATCCGCCGACGTTCCTGCAGATGCCGTACCGCGAGCGGCTGAAGCACCTGTCGCGCCACTGGGCCGAGTACGGCTTCGGCGCGCCGAAGATCGTCATGTTCATCTACCTGTTCCGGATGATCTTCTTCACCGCCGGCTGCGGGGTGCTGGCAGCGACGCTGACGTCGAACCTCAACCCGTTCAACCCGTCGGAGTGGTTCGACCAGGCGATCGTCTGGCAGAAGCTCATCGTCTGGATGCTGCTCATCGAGTCGCTCGGCATGGGTGGCTCCTGGGGCCCGCTGTCCGGCCACTTCAAGCCGTTCACCGCGGGCTTCCGCCACTACTTCCGGCTCGGCACGATCCGCCTCCCGCCGTGGCCCGGCAAGGTGCCCGGGACGGCCGGTGACGAGCGCACGCCCGTCGACGTCGCCCTCTACACGCTGCTCATCATCAGCTACATCGCGGCGATCGCGCTCCCGGGGCAGTTCGACCAGGAGCTCCAGAACGCGGTGGGCACCGACAACGAGGGCCTGATGGCGATGGCCTCGGTCGTGCCGATCATCGTCCTGCTGGTCGCCATGGGCCTCCGCGACAAGATCGTCTTCCTCGCGGCCCGCTCCGAGCAGTACCTGCCGGCGCTGATCTTCTTCGCGTTCTTCCCGTTCGTCGACATGATCATCGCCGCGAAGATCCTCATCGTCGCGGTGTGGGTGGGCGCCGGCTTCTCCAAGCTGACGAAGCACTTCCCGCTCGTGATCCCGCCGATGGTCTCCAACACGCCGTGGCTGTCCTCGACGAAGATCAAGCGCGCGCACTACCGGAACTTCCCCGAGGACCTCCGCCCGTCGAAGGGCGCGAAGTTCCTCGCCGAGATCCCCGGCACCGCGTTCGAGATCGTCGTCCCGCTCGTGCTGCTCTTCTCCACGAACGACACGATCACGCTGATCGCCGCGATCATCATGCTCGGCTACTGCGTCTTCATCATCAGCTGCTTCCCGCTGGCGACGCCGATCGAGTGGAACGTCATGTTCATGTTCCTCATCGGGTTCCTGTTCCTCGCGCACAGCTCGAGCGACGGCTACGGCCTGGCGGACATGAACACCGGCCTGCTGATCCTGACCGTCGCCGGGATGCTGCTCTTCCCGATCTGGGGCAACATCCGGCCGGACCAGATCTCGTTCCTGCCGGCCCTGCGCCAGTACGCCGGCAACTGGGCCTCCGGCATGTGGGCGCTGGCCCCCGGCGCGGAGCAGAAGATCAACGACCACATCAAGAAGGCGTCGCTCATGCAGCGCGACCAGCTCGAGGCGGAGTACGGCGAGGACGAGGGCTCCGTCGTCCTCTACCAGCTGCTCGGCTGGCGCTCCCTGCACAGCCAGGGCCGCGGCATGAACTCGGTGATGATCAAGACGCTCGGCGACGACGTCGACCGCTACGACCTGCGCGAGGCGGAGTTCGCCTGCAACGCCGTCGTCGGCTGGAACTTCGGCGAGGGCCACCTGCACCACGAGCAGCTCGTCGCCGCGATGCAGCGCCGCTGCAACTTCGCCCCGGGCGAGTTCATCGTCGTCTGGGTCGAGTCCGAGCCGTTCGGCAACGGCCGACAGCAGTACCGCGTGATCGACGCGGCCGTCGGCATCGTCGAGCGCGGCTCCTGGTCGGTCAAGGACTGCGTCGAGACGCAGCCCTGGCTGCCGGACGGCCCGATCGACACCCAGGTCGACTGGCGCATGGACGGCTACGAGCGCGTGAGCCACCCCGGCGGCCGCGGCGGCTCGGGCGAGGCCGTCGAGCGTCGCCGCGCCGAGGCCGGCCAGTCGCAGTCCGGCAAGGTCGGCGCGGGCGCCAGCACCCCGAAGGACGTGCCGGTCGGTCCGGCGCCCACCGGCGGAGAGCCCGTCACCGCATGACCCCGCGGGCGAGGCATCACGACGCGGGCGCCGCGGACGACGTCACGCGTCCGGTGCCCCGCCCGCACCGACCCCGCGCGTCCGGGGACCGGGCGTGACGAGCGCGACGGTGGTCGGCAGCGGGCCCAACGGGCTCGCCGCCGCCCTCACCCTGGCCGCCGCGGGGGTCCGGGTCACGGTCCTCGAGGCGGCCGAGCGCCTCGGCGGCGGGACGCGCACGAGCGAGCAGACCCTCCCCGGGCTGCTGCACGACGAGTGCTCCGCCGCCCACCCGCTGGCGGTCGACAACGCGTTCACCCGCAGGTTCGACCTCGGCGCGCACGGCCTCACGTGGAAGTGGGCGGACGTCGAGTACGCCCATCCGCTCGACGGCGGTCGCGGGGCCGCCGCCTACCGGTCCGTGGCGCGCACCGCGGAGGGCCTCGGCCGCGACGGCAAGGCGTGGACGGCGGTCTACGGGAAGCTCGAGGAGCGCTTCGGCGACATCGCCGAGGACTTCACGCTGCCGATGCTCCGGATGCCCACGCACCCGATCAAGATGGCCCGCTTCGGCGGCTACGCGGCGATGCCCACCGCGGTCATGGCCCGCCGCTGGTCCACGGACGAGGGCCGCGCCCTCTTCGCCGGCGTCGCCGCGCACGCGCTGCGCCCGTTCGGCACGCCGATGTCGGCGGCCATCGGCATCGCGCTGGGGACCGCCGCCCACCGCTACGGCTGGCCCGTGGCCGAGGGCGGCTCCGCCGCGATCACCGGCGCGATGATCTCCATGCTGCGCGAGCACGGCGCGACCTTGGAGACCGGGGTCGAGGTGCGCTCGCTCGACGAGCTCGGGAACCCCGACATCACGATCCTCGACCTCGACCCCGCGGGGGCCGCGCGGATCGCCGGGGACCGCATCCCGCCGCGGGTCGCGCGCGCGCTGCGCCGCTACCGCCGCGGACCGGGCACCTTCAAGGTGGAGTTCGCGGTCCAGGACGGCATCCCGTGGACCTACGAGCCCACCCGCCGGGCGGGCACGGTGCACGTCTCGGGCGACCTGGCCGAGACCGCCGTGGCCGAGCGGATGGTCAACCGGGGCCGGATGCCCGAGCGTCCGTTCGTCCTGCTCTGCCAGCAGTACCTGGCGGACCCGACGCGCTCGCAGGGCGACGTCCACCCGATCTACTCCTACGCGCACGTCCCGGCCGGCTGGACGGGCGACGCAACCGCCGCGATCGAGGCGCAGATCGAGCGCTTCGCCCCCGGCTTCCGCGACCGCATCCTGGCCCGCAACGTGCGGACGGTGGCGCAGACGGAGGCCTACAACGCGAACTTCGTCGGCGCGGACACGATCACCGGAGCCAACGACGCGCTGCAGATGGTCTTCCGGCCGCGGCCCGCGTTGAACCCGTACTCGCTCGGGGCGCCGGGCCTGTTCATCTGCTCCGCCGCCACGCCCCCGGGCGCCGGCGCGCACGGCATGTGCGGCTTCAACGCCGCGACGAGCGCGCTCCGGGGCCTGGAGTAGCCCGGCGACGCGGGCCGGCGCACCGGTCCGCGCCGGCCCGCGCCGTCGGCAGCGTCCGTCCCCGGCCGCCCCGATGGGACCGCGACGCACCGCCCCGGGCGTCGCGCCCCGTGCTGCGTCCCGGTCCGGTCCGGTCCGCCCGGTGCCGTCCTCCCGGCCCCCGCCGCGAGGACGGCACCACGGACCCCGCGCCGTGCCGTGGGTGCGGCGCCCGCGCCACACCGGCACTGGTAACCATCCGGTTAGTTCGCTAAGGTCGTCGCATGAGCGAGCACCGGTTCTCCGCCACCTCCACCGCGGCCGAGGTCGTCCAGGGGGTCGACCTGTCGGGGCGCCGCGCCGTCGTCACCGGCGGCGCGTCGGGCATCGGCCTCGAGACGGCGCGGGCGCTGGCGGGGGCCGGCGCCGAGGTCACGCTCGCCGTGCGGAACGTCGCGGCGGGCGAGGAGGCCGCCCGGGACATCGCCTCGAGCGTTGGCGCCGACCGGGTCCGCGTCGCGCCGCTGGACCTCGCCGACCTCGCGTCCGTCGACGCGTTCGTCGCCGCGTGGGACGGCCCGCTGCACCTGCTCGTGAACAACGCGGGCGTCATGGACGCCCCGCACGGCACGACCGCGCAGGGCTGGGAGACGCAGCTCGGCACGAACCACCTGGGCCACTTCGCGCTGGCCGTGGGGCTCCACCCCGCCCTGGTGGCCGCCGGCGACGCGCGGATCGTCTCGGTCTCCTCGAGCGGCCACGCCGCCTCGCCGATCGTCTTCGACGACCTGCACTTCGAGCGCCGCCCCTACGACCCCGGTCTCGCCTACGGCCAGTCCAAGACGGCCAACAGCCTGTTCGCCGTCGAGGCCACGCGCCGCTGGGCGGCGGACGGCATCGCGGCGAACGCGCTCATGCCCGGGGGCATCTGGACGCCGCTGCAGCGGCACTGGAGCCCGGAGAAGCGCCGTGCCGCCGAGGAGCAGGCCCGAGCGGCCGAGGCCGGCGGCCTGTTCGCGATGAAGACCCCGGAGCAGGGCGCCGCGACCTCGGTCTACCTCGCCACCGCCCCGGAGCTGGCCGGCGTCGGCGGCCGGTACTTCGAGGACTGCCACGAGGCCGAGGTCGTCGAGGCCATGCAGGGCATCCACGGGGTCCTCCCCCATGCCCTGGACCCCGACGACGCGCGCCGCCTCTGGGACGTGTCGGAGGAGCTGGTGGCGCAGGGCCGGGCGGGCCTCGACGCAGGCTGACGGGCCGCGCGCCTCAGCGGCGCGGGCCGCGCGGCCTCAGCGGCGCGGGCCGTCGGGCTCGGCGGCCCGGAGGGGCGCGGCGCCGCGGGACGGGTCGACGGTCTCGCCGGCGCGGACCACGTCGGGCGTCTCGTTCGCGTCGGTGCCGGAGCGCCAGTGGTCCACGACGTCCTGCAGCCCCTCGGCGACCTTGAGCAGCGCGGTGGCGTCCGCCCCGTGCGGCGCCTGGACCCGCGAGAGCCAGTCGGCGGCACGCGGGTCGAGCTCCGTGCCCAGCAGCCGGCGGCCGGCCTCGAGCGCCGCGGCGGCGGAGCCGAGCCGCCCGTGGTTGGCCTCGCGCGCGGCGAACGAGATGAGCTCCTCGCCCTCGAGCAGCGCCAGGCCGCCCGTGAGCGCCAGACCCGTGACCTCGCCCGGACGCGCGCGCTGCGAGGAGGACTCGCGCCGACGGCGGTTGCCCAGCGCGTCGATCTGCTCCCCGATGCCGCCACCGCCGACGACGTCGGCCGGCGCGTGGCCGACGACGCCCCAGAGCACGTCGTCCAGCGTGACCTCGACGGCGTAGGGATCGCGCTGCACGAGGCGGTGGGCCCGCACCGCGGCGTTGACCGCCGCCAGCGCGGCGCCGACCCACTGGCCGGCCTCGTCGGGATCCCGACGCCAGCCCTCGAGCACCGACGCCGCACGGCGGGCGTCGAGCGGCTCGCTGGCCCGCACCAGGGTGACGACGAACTGGGTGCCCGCCGGGTCCGGGGCGCGGCGCTTGCGCTTGCGCGGTGCCCCCCGCCCCGGGTCGGCGGGATCGGGGAGCTCGAACTCGAGGACGTCCGCGCCCCCCTCGGAGCGCTCGACGCCGGTGGCCCGGTCGGGCTTCGCGCCCGAGGGGCCCGCGGCGATGACGTTGCGGCCGGGCGGGAGCGGCAGCGGGCGGTCGAGCCCGATGCGCACGTACGCCAGCGACGACGTCCCGCCGCGCCCCATCACTTCGCGCCCAGCGCGCTCGGGTCGGTCTTCAGCTGCTGCGGGGCCTTCGTCCCGGCGACGGGCGCCCGGCGGGTGCCCGGGTCGGGGTACGCGTTGCGCTTGACGCCACGGACGTTGCTGAAGCCCCCGATCGTCGTCAGCTGCTGCACGACCTCGTAGACCTCCTTGGGGAGACCCGTGACGGTCTCCTCGTCGACCAGGGCGTGGACGCGACCGAGGTTGCCGGTCACGTCCCGCGTGTCGGTCGCCGAGCCGAGGTTCGCCCAGACCGTGCCGATGTCGCGGGCGTGCGGCTTGAGGTACCGCAGCGCGGGGTTGAGGTTGCGCATCAGCGCGTCGATCGACGGGACCGCGTCCTTCGTCGCACCGCTGAAGTCCTTCAGCTTCGCGAGCATCGGATCGGCGCGGCGGGAGACGGACGGCAGCACGTCGAAGAGCTCGCGGCCGGCGTTCGCCGACGCCTCGAGGCGCTTCGTCACCGCGGGGAGCGAGGCCATCGCCACCCGCAGGTCGGCGGTGACCGGCGTGCTGCGCCGGGATACGCGACCGAGCTTGGCCGAGGTCTCCTCGAGCTGGCGCAGCGTGTCGGGCAGCTGGGCCAGGGTGGCCCCGATCTGCGCGTCGCGCGACGCCGCGGCGGCGGCGGTCCGCTGGCCCTGCACCGCCAGGTTCCGGACGTCGGCGGTGCGGTTGGCGAACGCCTGCAGGACCTGCCCGGTCTGGTCGACCATCTTGGCCAGCTGCGGCTTCTGGTCGCCGAGCAGGTCGCTGAGCTCCTGCACGTTCTTCAGGGTGACCGGCGTCGTGCCGAACAGGCGGCTGAGCTGCGCGCCGCGCTCGCCGAAGCCGCCGCCGAGCGAGTCCAGGTTGGCCTGGATCGCCTTGCGGGTCCGGTCGTCGAGCCCGGAGAGGATCTCGTCGAGCTGCACCGCCTCGCCGGCCTGGGCCAGCGGCAGCACGCCGTTGTCCCCGAGCGGCCCCGCCTTCGGGGAGCCCGGATCGAGCTCGACGTAGTTCTCGCCGACGAGCGTCTTGGTGCGGATGCGCACCGTGGCGTTCTTGTAGAGCGTGCCCTGGTCCTTGTCGACCTCGAACGAGACGACGCCGACCGAGCCGCGGTTGGTCACGTCCTTGACGCGGCCGACCTTGACGCCGGCGCGGCGGACGTCGGCGTTCGGGACGAGCTGGAACGCGGTCGGGACGAGCGCCCGGGCGCGGTTGCCCGACTCGCCGCCGGGCAGGTCGCCGCCGGCCTTGACGAACAGCCAGCCGAAGATGCCGAGCGTCGCGATCATGAAGACCGCGATGGTCAGCAGCTTGCCGATGCGGTTCTCGATCCTCATCGGGTCGCTCCGTTCTGCGTGCAGGTCTTGTCCCGGCGGAGGTTGGGCTCCGCCACCTTGCCCAGGCTGAACGCGGGCGCGCCCACAACGAGCTCACCGCGCGGCCACGCGCCGTTCTCGTCGTAGTACTTCAGGACCGACAGCGTCCACTGGAAGAACTTGCTCGTGGTCAGCCGGCACGGGGTGATGTCCCCGCTCGCGCGGTCCAGCCGCGGCGCGACGGGCCCGAGCTGCGTGAACGCGTCCTTGAGCGCCGAGGCCGTCGGCGGCAGCGACGTCGCCAGCGGCCGGAGGTCCTTCGCGGCGGGCCGCAGAGCCGTCAGCGACGGCGTCGCGTCCTTGCTCAGGCCCTCGAGCGACTTCAGGCCGGTCTCGAGCTTGGCGGCGACGGGGCGCAGCGAGGCCAGGGCCGGATCGACCTCGGTCTGCGCGTCGCGCAGCGTGGCGAACGACGAGCGCATGCGCGAGAGCGTGGCGGGCAGCTCGGCGAGCGTCGCCGACAGCGTCTCGTCGTGCCCGGCGAGCTCGGCGACCGTGCCGTTGCCGTCGCGGACGAGCTTCGTCAGCTGCTCGTCGCGGGTGTTGACCGCCGCGGTCAGGCGGCCGAGGTTGTCGACCACCCGCGCGATCTCGCGACGACGCTCCGTCATCGCGCCGGCGAGCTTGTCCGCCGTCCGCAGGAACGGGGCCAGGGCGGCGAACGCGCGTCGCAGCTCCTCGCCGTGCCCGCCGACGCCCTCGCCGAAGTCGTCGGTGAGCGCCGCCAGCCGGGCCCGCGTGTCGGTGTCGAAGGTGTTGAGGACGCCGGAGATGTCGACCGGCACGTCCGTGCGCTGCATCCCGAGGACCTCGCTCTTGTCGAGCTCGCCGGCGGACTTCGTGCCGCGGGAGTCGATCGAGACGTACATGTCCTGCAGCGGGGTGACCGGGCGGAGGCGGATGCGGGCGTTCTTGTAGAGCTCGCCGTACTCCTTCTCCAGCGAGAGGGTGAGGACGGCGTGCTTGCCCTCGACCCGCGCCTTCGAGATCAGGCCGACCTTCACGCCCGCCAGTCGCACCTGCTGCTGGCCGGGACGGACGCCCTTCACGTCCTGGAAGGCCACCTGGTACTTGCGGGTGGCCTGCCAGGGCCACTGCGCCTCCTGCTTGTGGAAGGTGAACCAGGCGGCGATAGCGGCGAAGGCCACGAGCACCAGGAGGATGCCGAAGGGCTTGCGCCCGCGCTTGATCTCCAGCCTGAGGCGGTCGCTGTTGAACCTCATCGGTCGCTCCCCTTCTTCGCCGAGGCGTTCTTGGGCCGCGGCGGGTCGTCCGGGAAGTCGGTCGCCGGCGGCAGCGGCTGACCCGACAGCGCCTTGACGATGTCGCCCAGGGCCTGGCACTGGAACTTCTTGTCCGCCGGCACGTCCGGATCCGTGAGGTACGTCGTGCACGGCAGCGTCTGGAACGTCCGCTCGCTCGGGGCGGTCTGGAAGTTCAGCATGAAGCCGTTGGCGTCGAACCCGGAGGCCGCGGACGAGAGGACGCTGAAGAACGGGCCGATGGCCTCGGAGAGCTTCAGGTTCGTGTCCTTGTCCCGCTCGTTGAGCCACGGCAGGAGCACGTCGTTCGTGCGCGTCACCGTCGGCTTCAGCGCGTTGATCGTCGTGATGCCGGGGTCGACGGTCGTCGCCAGGCGGGTGACCGCCGGGCGCAGGGCGCGGAGCGTCGGCTCCGCGTCGTCGAGGACGGTGTCCAGGCGACGCAGGGCCGGCCGGGCCGCGTCGGCGGCGTCGGGCAGGGCCCGCGCGCCGGGCAGGAGGTCGACGGCGGTCGGGTCGAGCTGGTCGAGCGTGCCGCGGACGCGTGCGAGCGTCAGGCGCGTGTCGTCCATCGTGCCCGGGGCCTGGTCGAGCAGCGAGCCGAGGCTGTCGCGGCGCGAGGCCGTGACCCCGAGCGCGACGCGCCCGTTCTCGACGAGCCCGGCGAGGTCCTCGTCGGCCGTCGAGAGGGCACCCATCGTGCGGCTGGTCTCGCGGACGAGGTCCGTCAGGTTGCCCGGGTTCGTGCCGCGAAGCGACCCGACGCCGGTGCGGATCTTCTTCAGCGCGGGGCCGGCGGCGTCGATCGCGGCCTGGATCTCCTTCGGCTCCTTCGTGCCGGCGTCGAACGCGGCGATCGTCTCCTGCACGGAGCGGCGCTGCGTCGGGCCGAGGGTCTGGATCGCCTGGTCGGCCTCGGTCTGGATGCTCGTGCGGTCCAGCGGGATGCCGTCCGCGCCGAGCTCGCCGTTGCCCGGCGTCCCCGGGTCGAGGTCGATGTACATGTTGCGGCCGAGCAGCGTGCGCCAGCGGATGCCGGCGCGGGCGTCGCTCTTCAGGTCGAGGTCCTGCTCGTCCTTGATGCGCATGGTCACCAGGGCGCCGCGACGGCCGCGCTCGCGCTCGACCTTCGTGACCTCGCCGACGTCGACGCCCGCGGTGCGGACGACGGTGCCGCCCTGGACCTGCGTGGCGTTGGCGAAGCGCGCCTGGATCTCCTCGCCGCCCTTGCCGAGGAACGGGATGGAGCGGCTGTAGCCCGCGTAGAGCACCAGGACGACGAGCCCCAGCAGGAGCAGCCCGTTGCGCAGCGGGCGCGCCCGGTGCATCCCGGGCTGGTAGGCGAAGCGATCGCGGATGCGGCTCATCGGAAGGTCCTCGCGTCCTGGCGGACGGTGCACGGGGCCGGGTAGGGGTTGTCGACGACCAGCGGGGAGCGGATGCCGGCACCAGAGACGCTTTCCTCGCTGGCCATCAGGTTCAGGCGTAGGGCGTTGACGGTGCCGAGGCCCTTGGCGCCGCCCGGGACGCCGAAGCCGAGCATGCTCGACCAGTTCTTGTTGAACAGCGCGATGTCGCAGCCGTGGGCGCCGAGGCGGTCCACGATCGGCAGGCTCGACGCGAGCCCGCTGCGGATCGACGGCAGCACGGGGTCGACCTCGGCCAGGAGCCCGAGGACGGGATCCACCGCGTCCTGCGCCTTGTCGAGCGTCGTCCGGGCGCTCTTCAGCCCGTCGGGCGATTCGCGGATCAGGCGGCTCGTGGCACGCAGGCCGGCCGGGGCCGGCTCGAGCGCCGGGAGGGCCGTCCGCGACAGGGCACGGATCTCGCGCAGGAACGGCTCCGTGTCCCGCAGCCCGGCCCGCGCGGTGGCCAGGGAGGCGGGGGCCGCGTCGAGCGAGGCCTTCAGGTTGTCGCCGTTCTTCGCGAAGGCGTCGAACGCGTCGGCGCCGTCGCCGAAGCCCTGCTTGATGGTCTCGCGGACCGGGTCGGCGGCGAGCGAGGAGCCGTCGGCCCCGTCGATGAAGCTGCGCACGGCGCCGGTCCGGTCGTTGATCGGCTTGGCGATCGCCTTCAGGGCGCGCAGGCCCTGCGGCCCGTTGTCGAGGAGCGCCTGGATGTCGCGGCCGCGACCGAGGACGCCGCCGCCGAGGCCCTTGGCGAGCTCCTGCGCCTTCAGGCGCCGCTCGCGGTCGAACGTGTCGAGGGTGGTGTCGAGCTCCGTCGACGCGGAGGTCTGCCCCGTGCCGATCAGCTCGCCGTCCTCGAGCGGGCTGCCCGTGGTGCCGGGCTTCAGCTCGACGAAGCGGACGCCGATCGGGGAGCGCGGCCGCACCCGGAGCGTGGTGTCCGAGCGCAGCGGCTGGACCTCGGGGTTCATCTGCAGGTCGACGACGGCCTTGCCGTTCTCGACCCGCGGGTTGAGGACCTGACCGACGTTCTTGCCGCCGATGCGGACCTGGTAGTGGCCCGTCAGGTTGTCCGCGTTGTCGAACGCGGCCCGGACCGTGAAGTACTGCTTGCCCGGGATGGAGTTCGGCGCGTTGTAGCCGACGAGGAACATGACGACGACGGCGCCGATGCCGGCGAGGCCGATGGCCCACAGCACCGGACGCGGGAGGCTCCGGCTGGCGGCGCGACCGCGGGGTCGGGAACGGCTCATCGCTTCACCAGCCCGTTGAGGGTGTCCAGGACGCCGGGGATGAGGGTCTCCGGCTTCTTCAGCGTCTCGGTCAGGCGCTCGATCGGGTTCGTCGACGGCGCGGGCGCGGACTCGGGGGCCTTCGCCGCCGGGGCGGCCTGGGTCGTCGTCGGCTGCGCCTTGCGCTTGAGCTCCGTGCCCTCGGCTCCCGGCGACGGGCCGGGGTCCTGCGGCCGGTCGGCCTGGGCCCCGCCGTTGTTGACCTTCGACAGGAGGTTCGTGAGGAGCTCCTCGTCGACGACGGCCTCCGTGCGGAACACGTGGCCGGCGGCGTCACGGTCCTGGATGGTCCGGGTCCAGCCCTCCATCACCCGCAGCAGCGGGTTGACCTGGTCGTCCAGGACGCGGGAGAGCGGGTCGAAGACCGTCGAGAAGCGCTGGAGCTCGCGGGCCGGCAGGCGGAGCCGGCCGACGACCGGGGTGCCCTTCCGGCCCAGGCGCGAGAGGTCCGGCGAGACGTCCTGCACCTTCGCGAGCGTGGGGCGCGCGTCGTCCTCGAGGTCCGGCAGGCGGTCCAGCGCGTCCGTCAACGGCGGGGCCGTGCGCTGCAGCTCGGCGGCGGCGGGCTTCAGACGCCCGGCCGCGGTGTCGAGCGTGGTCAGCGTGGCCTGCAGCTGGCGCAGGGTGCTGGGGGCCTCGTCGATCGTGGACCCGAGCCGCTCGCGGTTCTGGGCCGTGACCTGCAGCGCCCGCTGCCCCGAGTCGACGAGGTCCGCCAGGCGCTTGCCGCCGTCCGCGAAGGACTTGAGCACCCGGTCGCCGGTCGAGGCGACGCGCTTGAGCTGCGTCGTGTCCGCCGCGAAGCTCTCGAGGAGCTCGCGGCCCTCGCGCAGCGACGACGGCATGCGGTCGAGCAGCGCGTTGAAGTCGGTGCCCCGCCCGCGGAGGCCGACGCCGGCCTCGTTGATCAGGACGCGCAGCCGGCCGCGGGTGGTCGGGTCGAGCGTGTCGATGACCTCGTCGAGCTCGACCGGGGCGCCCGTCCGGGACATCGGGATCGTGACGCCGGAGTCGACCGTGCGCTGCAGGTCGCCCGGGCGCAGGTCGACGTACTTCTCGCCGAGGAGGTTCACCGGACGGGCGTCGGCGGTGGCGCCGGTGCCGATCGGCACGGCCCCGTCGCGCAGCCGCATCGTGACCATGGCGGTGTCCCGCGCGGTCAGGTCGATGCTCGTGATCTTGCCGCCGGGGACGCCGCCGATCTTGACGTCGGAGTTCTTCCGCAGGCCGGATGAGTCCTTGAACTCGGCCTTGACGGTGTAGCTCTCCGTGTCGCTGCCGGACGTCACGAGGACGACCGCGACGATCGCGACGAGGACGACTGCCACGATCGCGAGCAGTCGGGGGTAGGAATGACGCCTGGTGCGGTTCATCGCTTCTCCGGGTCCTTCGACGGGTCGAGCGCGTCCTTCGTGACGCCGCACTCGGCGTCGAACCACGGCGAGCCGGCGTTCAGTCCGGGGGGCCGGGGCATGGCGTAGCGGTTGTCGGTGCCCGGGATGTTCTTGAGGAACTCCGCGGGCGGGACGAGGCCGTTGGCGGACGTGATGCCCTCCTTGAGCTTGATCCGCACGTAGTGCGAGGTGTCGTCGTAGTTCTTCGTCAACCCGCCCCACGTCTGCGTCCACGCCGCGATCTCGGGCGTGTAGTTGCGGATGCAGCGGACGACGGGCGCCAGGCCGCTCAGGGCCTTGCTCGTCGGCTCCATGAACGGGGTGGCGGTGTCGAGCAGCGTCGAGAGCCGCGGCGCGGTGTTGCGCACGGTCTTCAGCGTCGTGACCGCGGTGGGGGCGACGTCCTGGAGGCGGACGAGCGCGGGGCCGGCCGTCCTCGCCAGGGACGGGAGCTCCTGGGCGCCCGGCCGGATCGTCTGCATCAGGGTGTCGACCTTGTCGAGGCTGCCGTTGGCGCGCGAGAGCGTCCCGTCGACGTCCTTGAGCATCGGGGCGAAGCGGTCGAGCGACTGCGTGATGCGGGCCGTGCGCCGCCCGAAGGCGTCGAACGTGCCGCTCGCCGCGGTCACGAGGTTCGAGACGATCTCCTGCCGCTGCCCGAGCGTCTCCGTGACGCGGTCGCCGTTGCGCACGAGCGCCTTGAGCGCCGTGCCGTCGGCCAGCAGGTCGGCGAGCACGTCGTTCGTCGCGTCGAGCGCGCCGGGAGCGTGCCGGAGCGCGTCCTTGATCTCGTCCTCGCGGTCCTTCGTCGACTCCTCGGCGCCCTGCATCGCGGAGCGCAGCCGGCTCCGCGTCTTGGCGCTGAGGGTGTTGAAGACCTCGTCGAACTCCACCGGGGTCGTGGTGTCGGCGCGGGTGATGATCCCGCCCTCGGGGATGGCCGGGGCGTTCGTCGGCCCCGGGGTGAGCGCCACGTTGCGCGTGCCGTTGCCGATCGTGGTGCCGAAGCGGATCTCCGCCTTCGTGCCACGCGGCAGCGGCCACGCGTCGGGGTCGCTGATGCCCAGGTCCACGAGCGCCTGCCCGTCCTGGTACTGGACCTTCTGGACCTTGCCGACGTCGACGCCGTCGATCTGGACGTCGAGGCCCGGGACCACGCTGACCGCGGACGAGAACGCCGCGCGGACGGTGTGGTCCTGCTGCCGGGTCTGCAGCGCCCAGTACCCGAACGCCACCAGCGCCGCGGCGACGATGAGGGTCCAGGGCTTGTCGAGGACGAGTCGCCGCACGTCAGCCTCCGACCGGGGACGCCGGGTTGAGGCCCCAGAACACCATGGTCAGGACGGACCCGATGATGTGGATGAGGACCAGGTTGAGGATCATGGACCGGGCCGTCGCCGTGCCGACGCCGACCGGCCCGCCCTTCGCGGTGTAGCCGTAGTACATGGCCACGAGCACGATGGTCAGGCCCATCGCCATGATCTTGATCTCGGAGTACAGGACGTCCATGGGCCGGATGAAGGCCCAGTGGACCCCCTCCCACCCGCCCTGGGAGACCTCCTTGATCTGGTTGACGATGATGATCTGGTCGGCGAGGTTGTGGAACGCCAGGCCGACGAGGTACATGAGCGGGAACGCGATGATGCAGGCCATCAGGCGCGTGGCCACGACGTAGCGCATCGGGTTGATGCCCAGCGACTCCATCGCGTCGAACTCGTTGTTGATGCGCATCGAGCCGAGCTCGGCGACGAGGCCGCAGCCGACCTTCGCGGAGATGATGTAGCCCCACATGTAGGGCCCCATCTCGCGGACGCCGCACCAGGCGGTGAAGACGCCGGAGTACGCGGAGGCGCCGTAGCCGCGGAGCACGTAGTTGGCCTCCGTGGCGCACTGCATGCCGATGACGAACTGCATGAGCGCGACGACGGCGAGCGAGCCCGTGATCAGGATGCCGACCTGACGCAGGATCTCGGAGGAGTAGCGGAAGACGCCGCGCAGCTCCATGATCGCGCGGAGCGAGAAGGCGCCGATCTCGCCGACCTCCTTCAGCGTCCCGCGGACGGGGCCGGCGAGGCCCTCGCGGAAGCGGGCGGGGGCGGTGGGGCGGCGGCCGGGAGCGGCGCCCGCGAGCGACGGGGCCGACATCAGGAGAGGTTCCCGGTCTGGGGGAACGCGGCGAGCATCGTCGTCGTGAAGACGAAGTTGAACGCCCAGATCCCGACGAAGGACAGCACCACCGCCTGGTTGACGGCGCGACCGACGCCCTCGGCGCCGCCCTTGACCGTCATGCCCTTGTAGCAGCAGACGACCGCGACGATGAAGCCGAACAGACTGGTCTTGATCACGCTGCCCAGCAGGTCGGGCATCGTGAAGTTCGAGCCGAACGTGGCGAGGTAGCCGGCGGACGTGTCGCCGAAGATCGGCACCGCGGCGAGCCAGCCGCCGACGAGGCCGAAGACGATCGCGACGAGGTTCATCAGCGCGGTGACGAGGCCGAGGGCCAGGAAGCGCGGGACGACGATCGTGCGGACCGGGTCCATGCCGAGGACGGCCAGGGCGTCGAGCTCCTGGCGGACCTTGCGGGCCCCGAGGTCGGCGCAGATGGCCGTGCCGCCGACGCCCGCGATCACCATGCCGTTGATCCACGGCGCGAACTCGCGCACGGACGCCATCACGAAGAACGCGCCGAGCCGGTCGACCGTGCCCAGGATGTAGGTGATGTTGCCGCCCTGCAGGCCGGGAGCGCCCAGGCCGAAGAACGTCGTCGAGATCACGACCGGGATGAAGCACCGGCGGATGATCAGGAAGGTCTGCTCGATGAACTCGTCGCGCCAGACGAACGGGCGGGTCACCGACGCGCGGGCCGCCTGACCGACGAGGAGGAGCATCGCGGCGATCTCCTCGAGCACGGCGGCGAAGCCCGAGCTGGACTTCTTGTCCGGCGGGGGGCCGGACGGCTGCGCCGGCGCCTTGGGCAGCGTCGGGGGACTCAGGGTCGAGGCTTCCATCAGACGACCCTCCTTCCGTTGCGGGGGTTATTCCATGCCAAGGGGACCACCGGGATTCCCTGCGAGGAACTGGCGGACGAACGGGTTCGGAGAGCCGAACATGTCGTCCCGGTCACCGGACTGCACGATGCGGCCCTTCCACAGCACGGCGATGTACTCGCCGATGCGCTTGGCCGACGCGATGTCGTGGGTGATAACGATGTAGGTCCCGCCGTTCTCGGCGTGGACCTTCTCGATGAGCTGGCAGAGCAGGGCGGTGCGGACCGGGTCCAGACCGGAGTCCGGCTCGTCGAACATGACGATCTCGGGCTCGAGGACCAGGGCGCGGGCGAAGCCGGCGCGCTTCTTCATGCCGCCGGAGAGCTCGGACGGGGTGCGGGTCTCGGCGCCGTTGGCCAGACCGACCTCGTCGAGGCGCCGCATGACGATGTCGCGGATCTCGCTCTCGGACTTGTCCGTGTGCTGCCGCAGCGGGAACGCGACGTTGTCGTACACGTTCATGGAGCCGAAGAGGGCGCCGTCCTGGAA
>WLOB01000480.1 GCA_009699505.1 Actinomycetota bacterium
CCCGCCCGCTGCTCCTGGCCCGGTACTACGTGCTCATGACCGCCTCGATCGGCGTCGGCCTGGCCGACCACCTGCGCCACGGCACGCCCGCGGGCTGGGACCCGGCCGAGGGGACCCGGTGAGCGGCGACCGGCCGACCGCCGCCGGGTCCGCCCCCGGGACCGGGGCGGCGGCCCCGGCCGCGTCGACCGCACCCCGCACCCACGACCTGGCCGGCCGCGGCCCCGACGCCCACGCCGACCTGCGCGCCCGGATGCGCGCCGCCGGCCGCGCGGTCGGCCCCGACGGGCCGCTGCGGCGGCCGCGCGCCATGCCCGCCGACCTCGTCCGCCGGCTCTTCGACGTCGTGGTCTCCGGCCTCGCCCTCGTCGTGCTGGCCGTGCCCCTGGCCCTCGTCCTCCTCGCGGTCCGGCTCGAGTCGCCGGGCAGCCCGATCTTCCGCCAGCGCCGCGTCGGCCGCGACGGCCGCGAGTTCGACGTCCTCAAGGTCCGCACGATGGTGCAGGGCGCCGAGACGATGGGCGCGGGCCTCGCGATCGTCCAGGGCGACGCCCGGATCACGCGCCTCGGGCGCCTCCTGCGGCGCACGTCGGTCGACGAGCTGCCGCAGTTCGTCAACGTGCTGCGCGGCGAGATGGCGATCGTCGGACCGCGGCCGACCGTCCCGGTACAGGTCGAGCGCTACGACGAGCGCCAGGTCGAGCGGCTCCTCGTCCGGCCGGGCCTGACGGGCTGGGCGCAGGTCCAGGGCCGCACGACGCTCTCCTGGCCCGAGCGCATCGAGTTCGACCGCTGGTACGTCGGACACCGCACCCTGCGCCTCGACGCCCGCATCCTGCTCATGACGGTCCGCGTCGTCCTCGGCGGCGCGGGGGTCGAGCGGGACGGCGCCGCGTGGGGACCGCCGCCGGGCTGAGCGGACGGCGCGCCGCCCGGGAGCGAGCGGCGCGGCGTGGGATCGGCGGTCCGTCGCCCGCGTGCGGCCCCCGGTCCTCAGACGGCCGAGGCCATCCGTCGGACCGCCTCCGTCACGAGCTCGGGGCTCGTGCCGAAGTTCAGGCGGACGAAGCCGCGGCCCGGGTCGCCGTAGCGCGGGCCCTGGCCCAGGGCGATCCGTCCGCGGCGCAGGAACGCGTCGGCGGGGTCGTCGCCCAGGCCGAGGGCGCGGCAGTCCAGCCACGCGAGGTACGTGCCGCTCGGCGGCGACCAGACCACCTCGGGCAGGTCGGCGGCGAGCCGCTCGCCCAGCAGGGTCCGGTTCGCGTCGAGCCGGGCGAGGACCGCGTCGAGCCACGGGTCGCCGTGGGCGAACGCGGCCTCCGCGCCCACGATCCCGAGCAGCCCGGCGTGGTCGCCGAGCGGGGGCAGCGCGGCGACGACCTCGCGCGCGCGGTCCGAGGCGGTCACGAGGAGCGCCGCCTTCAGCCCGGCGAGGTTGAACGCCTTGGACGCCGAGATGAGCGACACGCCGCGCTCGCGGGCGGCGTCGGAGACCTCGAGCCACGGGGTGTGGGCGGCCCCCGTCAGCACGAGCGGCGCGTGGATCTCGTCCGCGAGGACCCAGGCGTCGTGCTCCGCGCAGAGCTCCGCGAGCGCCTCGAGCTCGGAGCGGGGGAGGACGCGCCCCGTCGGGTTGTGCGGGTTGGCGAGCAGCAGCACCCGGGTGCCCGTCCCCAGCTCGGCCCGCAGGGCGTCGAGGTCGAACTCGCCGCCGGGGGCGAGCGGCACCGGCCGGGCGCGCAGGCCCGCCCGCGGCGGCTCGGCGAAGAACGGCGGGTACGCCGGGCTGGCGAAGGCCACGGCCCCCGCGTCCCCGGCCAGCGCGATGGCGAGTGCGGCGACGCCGACCATCACGTCGGGGATCAGGGCGACCTGCTCCGGGTCGACCCGCCAGCCCATCCGGCGCTCGGCGAAGCCGGCGAACGCGGCCGCGAGCTCGGGGATGCCGTCCGGCGCGTAGCCCAGGTCGTCGCGGTCGATCGCGGCCCGCAGGGCGTCCTTGACCGGTCGGGCGACCGGGAAGTCCATCTCCGCGATCGTCGACACGAGCACGTCGGGGTCGTGCCCCGTCCACTTCTCGCTGCGCCGGGCGTGGAGCGCCGACAGGTCGGGGACGCGGAGGTCGGGATGGCGGGACACGGGCCGATGATCGCGCGGCGGCGCGGCTCGTGCCGGGCGGACCCCTTGCGCCGGGCCTCCCGGCCCCGCTAGTGTCGAACCTGACGGCGGCGTCACTTTTGACGCCCACGCGACGGGCCGCCCGTTGGCGGCCTCGAGGAGGAGACCCAGATGGCACGACAGCAGCCCCGAGTCCTCATCGGACGGACGGCGGCGATCACCGGCGGCGCCCGGGGGATCGGCAAGGAGACGGCCCGCGCGCTCCTGCGCGAGGGCATGAAGGTCGGCATCGGCGACCTGGACCTCGCGACCGCGGAGGCCACGGCGGAGGACCTGCGCCGCGCGCTCCCCGGCCGCGGCGGCAACGGCGTGGAGATCCGCGCCTACGCGCTCGACGTCGTGGACCGCGACTCCGTCCGGGCCTTCGTCGAGGGCGTCGAGCGCGACCTCGGCCCGATCGACGTCTTCGACTCGAACGCCGGGATCATGCCGCTGGGCACCTTCCTCGACGAGACGGACGAGAGCACGCGGCGCCAGATCGACATCAACGTGAACGGGGTCATCAACTGCGCGAAGGAGGTCCTGCCGCGCTTCGTGGAGCGCCGCCGCGGGCACCTCGTCAACGTCGCGTCCATGGCCGGCAAGGCGGGCGTGCCGGGTGCGGCGACCTACTGCGGCACGAAGCACTTCGTCGTCGGCCTGTCCGAGGCCCTCCGCGGCGAGATGCGCCACGCCGGCGTCGACGTCGACGTCACCTGCGTCATGCCCGCGATCGTCCAGACCGAGCTCGCGGCCGGCACGAAGGACACCCGCGGGGTCAAGAAGGTCACCCCGGAGGACGTCGCGGAGGCGATCGTCGAGGCGCTGAAGGTCCCGCGCTTCGACGTCTACGTCCCGAAGGCCGCGGGCGTGGCCAACACGGTCATCGGCGTCCTGCCGCGTCGCGGTCGCGAGAGCGTCGCCCGCGCGATCGGCGCCGACAAGACGCTGATCGAGGCGGACCCGTCGGCCCGCGCCGGCTACGAGCTGCGCGCGTCGGAGAGCGACCCGCGGCTGGAGACCCCCGCGCCGCCGAAGAGCCTCACGCCCTAGGGGGCCGGGCGCGGCGCGGACGGGACCGCGCCGCGCAACGGACCGCGCCGCGCTCGGGATCGCGCCGCGCTCGGGATCGCGCCGCGCACGGGCGGCCGGAGGTCGCCGACGCCGCGCCGCACCGCGCACCGGCGTGCCGGCGCCGCGCTGCAGCCTTCGGCCC
>WLOB01000481.1 GCA_009699505.1 Actinomycetota bacterium
CGCCGCCGCGATCGCCGCGGACCTCGCGGCGGGCCTGCGCGCGGGCGCGGTCGGGACCCCGGCGATCGTGGTCGGCGGCGGCGACGTCGAGCACGGGATCCCGGACGACGCCTGGATCGCGGCGCTGCTGCGCGAGGCCTGAGCGGCCGGCCGTCGGACGGCCGGCGCCGGGGGGACTGCCGCGCCGGGGGTCGACGCCGTCCGCAGAGTTGGGGCGACCTAACCAAAGGGCGCCCTAACGATGGGTGCCCTAACATCCGCGGCGTCATGACGACCCTCCTGCGCTACCTGCGCTCACACCACATCGCTCTCGCCGCGCTCTTCGTCGCGCTCGGCGGAACCTCCTACGCCGCCGTCGCGATCCCGCGCAACAGCGTCGGCGCCACCCAGATCCGTCCGAACGCGGTGACCTCCGCGAAGGTCCGCAACGGCTCGCTCACCGCGAAGGACTTCAAGGCCGGCCAGCTGCCCGCCGGGAAGACCGGGGCGGCGGGGACGACCGGGGCCCCCGGGGCGACGGGCGCCGCAGGCCCGGCCGGCCCTGCCGGCGCCACGGGCCCGCAGGGTCCCGCCGGCGCCAAGGGCGAGCCCGGCGCGCAGGGCCCGCAGGGAATCCCCGGCACCTCCGCGGGCGCCGCCGATCCGCTCACCGTCCGCGTGACGCGCACCTCCGCCGCGTTCTCCGTGCCGACGAGCACGACCGGCGCGCCGAACACCCCGCTCGAGTTCACGACGGAGCGCTACGACGAGGGCGGCTTCTTCGACCCGACCGCTCCCGCCGGCGAGGCGCCGAGCGCCGCGTCGCTGACGGTCCCGAGGGCGGGCACCTACGCCGTCACCGCCGGCACCCGCTGGGCGCAGAACGCCACGGGCGTGCGCACCCTCGCGATCAGCGGCCCCAACGGCGCGCCCCCGGCGCCCGGCATCCTCGTCCAGAGCGCCGTGCCGGCGAACCCGGTCGGCGTGACGACGCAGAACGTCAGCACCCTGGTCCGCCTGACCGCCGGCCAGCGCGTCTACGCCTCGGTGGGCCAGAGCTCCGGCGC
The DNA here is from genome assembly GCA_009699505.1 of Actinomycetota bacterium. Taxonomy (GTDB): domain Bacteria; phylum Actinomycetota; class Thermoleophilia; order Solirubrobacterales; family Solirubrobacteraceae; genus Patulibacter. The sequence continues at coordinate 1,047 of WLOB01000481.1, forward strand.
CGCGCTCGACATCGTCGGCTCGCTCAGCACGGTCCACTTCGCCGCCGCGTACGTCGGCCCGTAGAGACCCCCGGGGTCCGTCGGCGCCGGCGACCGGCGCCGACGGACCCTCAGGCCCGGCCGCGGAACCGCTCGCGCAGTCGCAGCACCGCGAAGACGAGGAGCACCGAGAGGCCGATCGCGGGGAAGAGCAGCAGCCACGCCGCACCGCCCGGCGCGTCGGTGAGCGGGGCGTCGTCGCCCTGACCGGGCAGGTCCTTCGGGAGCGGGCCGAGCGCGAAGTTCTGCACCGTCTCGTAGGGGTAGTCCTCCGACGCGCGGAACAGGCGGTCGCTGGCGCCCTCGCGGAAGAAGACGTCGCTCCTGATCCTCGCCGGATCGTCGCTCGCGATCCCCAGCCGGGTCAGGTACGGACCACGGACGAGGTCGCGCGCGGCGGCGGGGAGCGCGGGGTCCAGCCCCGCCACGGCCCCGGCGAAGTACGTGTCGAACCCCGTCGCGAGGACGCGGTGCTCGCCCGCGACGTAGAGCTGGACGTCGACGGGGCGACGCGACACGGAGCTCAGGCGCAGCGGGTACACCAGCCGTCGGCTCGCGAAGGAGACCCGGAGCGGGCTGAGCGTGCCGCGGTCGCCCGCGACGGGGTCCGCCAGCCGGATCGCCACGAACGCCCAGTCCCGTCGCACGTAGTCGGCGAGGATCGGCTCGGCCGCGGCGGGCGTCTCGTAGCCGCCGCGGTCCAGCCAGTCCCGCAACGCGCCGGCGTCGCCGGCGCGCAGCCGCGTGACGTCGTAGCCGCCGATCCGCTCGCGCGAGAGGACGGAGACGCCGGAGCCGGGCGCCCCGGCGGTCGCGCCGTCGCCGTCGTCGCCGCCCTCGCGCGTGACGACGGGCCGGGTGGCGAGCTCGAGCGCCGAGAAGATCGTCGCCTCGTCGTCCGCCAGCGCCGAGACCGTCGGCGTCGCGGGCACCGGCAGCAGGACCGCGGGTCGCCGGGCGGACGACGAGCCCGCGTCGGGCGGGGCGAGGTCGAGGCCCAGGACGATCTCCTGCCGGCCGTCCCGGAGCGAGAGCAGCGCGCGCTCCGTGCCGGCCGTCGAGCCGTAGGCGATCCCGCACGCGCACGCCCCGGCCGGGCGGGCGCCGGCGAGCACCGCGAGCGAGCAGAGGACGAGGACCGCGAGGGCGGCCGGGACGGCGCGACGGGGGAGCGGGCGGACGGACGGACGGCGCGACACGGGCGGCGATCGTATCCGGGGCACGCCGGGCGGGGACCCGCCGGGCCGCCGTCCGGCATCGCCCCTGCACGTCGGCGGGTTCCGTTACGCTCGGTCCGTTCGGAACGACGAGAATCAAGACAGCGCGCCCGATCCGATGGGGCGCGCGGACGAGGAACACATATGAGTCACGACGACGTGACGACGGTCACCGTGGAGATCTCCGGCCAGGAGATCACCTTCGAGACCGGCAAGCTCGCCAAGCAGGCTTCCGGCGCGGTCACCGTGAGGCAGGGCGACACCATCGTCCTCTGCACGGCCGCCATGGGCCGCCTGAAGGACTTCGACTTCCTGCCGCTGACGGTGGACGTCGAGGAGCGCTCCTACGCCGCGGGCAAGATCCCCGGCTCCTTCTTCAAGCGCGAGGGCCGCGCCGGCGAGAAGGCGACGCTGACCGCCCGCATGATCGACCGGCCGATCCGGCCGCTGCTGCCGAAGAACTGGCGCTACGAGACCCAGGTCGTCGCACTGCCGATCTCGGTCGACCACGAGCACCCCTACGACATCCTCGCGATGAACGGCGCGTCCGCCGCGCTGACCATCTCGTCGATCCCGCTGCCCGAGCCGATCGGCGCGGTGCGCATCGGCAAGATCGACGGCACCATCGTCGTCAACCCGCCCGAGGCGTCCCTCCTGGAGGACGGCGAGAGCGACCTCGACCTCATCGTCGCCGGCACCGCCGACGCGATCCTCATGGTCGAGGCCGGCGCGAACGTCATCCCCGAGGCCGAGATCCTCGACGCGCTCGACATCGCGCACGACGCGATCAAGAAGCTCGTCGCCGCCCAGCTCGAGTTGCGGAAGCTCGCCGGCAAGGAGAAGACGCCGCACGAGGGCCCCTCGATCGACGCGAAGCTCCTGGCGAAGATCAAGCGCGCCCACGGCAAGAAGATCGAGAAGGCGACCCAGGTCGTCGACAAGCTCGAGCGCGAGGACGCCACGGACGCCGCCAAGCAGGCGGCCGTCGACGCGTACGTCGACGAGGACACCGAGGCCGACGAGAAGAAGGCCGTCAAGGCCGTGATCGACGCGCTGGAGAAGGC
>WLOB01000482.1 GCA_009699505.1 Actinomycetota bacterium
GCGGCCGCCGCCACCGGGGCGGCGAGGCGCTGACCGGTCGCCCGGGGCGGCCGGTCCCGCCTCGGCCGGTCGGCTGCTCGGGCCGGCCGGCCTGCCTCGGCCGGTCGGCCGCACGGCGTCGCCGGTCCGCCTCGGGCGGTCGGCCGCGCGGGGGTGGTCGGCCCGCCTCGCGCTGACGGCCGTCCCCGCGCCCATCCGCCCGGCCCCTCGACCGCGTAGCCTCGCCGACCATGCCCGAGGGCGACTCGATCCACCACGCCGCGGTGCGCCTGCGGCCCGTGCTGCTCGGCGGCCCGCTCGAGCGCGTCGGCACGCCCAGCGAGCGGACGGCGCCGAAGCGGTGGGACAAGCGCCTGAAGGGCCAGACCGTCGAGCGGATCGAGGCGCGCGGCAAGAACCTCCTGATCTTCTTCGCGGGCGAGCTCGTGCTGCACAGCCACCTGCGGATGACCGGGTCGTGGGCGGTCCGCTCCGTCGGGGACCAGTGGCCGCGCTCGCAGCGCCGGGCGTGGCTCGTCATGGGCCGCGGCGACAAGGACGTCATCGAGTTCGACGGGCCGTTCCTCGAGCTGCGCACCCACCACGACGTCGCGATCGACCCGCGGCTGCGCGCCCTGGGCCCCGACATCTGCGTGCCGGCGCAGGTCGACCCCGCCCGCGTCCTCACCCGTCTGCGCCAGGACGACCCGACCCGCCCCGTCGGCGACGCGCTGCTGAACCAGCGGACCGTCGCGGGCATCGGCAACGTCTGGAAGAGCGAGGCCTGCTGGGCGCAGAAGGTCGACCCGACCAAGCCGCTGTCCGCCACCCCGGACGGGGACCTCACCGCCATGATCGAGTGGACCGCCCCGCGGATCCAGCGCTGCGCGAAGCTCGGCACCCACCTGCGCCCGAAGCAGGTCTACGGGCAGGACGGCCGCCCGTGCCCGCGGTGCCGCACCCCGATCAGCAAGCGGCAGCTCGGGGACGACAACCGCCCGACCTTCTGGTGCACGGGGTGCCAGCGGTGAGCGCGCCGACGTCGACCGTGGCGCCCGCACCCACCGACCGCTGGCCCGGCACCGCCGCCCGCGCCGCGGGCCGGACGCTGAGGTTCGGCCACATGGGCTGTCACGCCGTCGTGCCCGGCAACACGATCGCGTCGATCGAGCACGCCGCCACGCTCGGGGTCGACGTGGTCGAGTTCGACGTCCTGCCCCGCGCCGACGGGCGGCTGTACCTCGCGCACGACCCCGGAGACCTCGCCGCGCGCCCCGACGCCCCGAGCTACGAGGACGCGCTCGACCGGCTGCGCGAGCCCGACCTGGAGCACCTGGGCGTCAACGTCGACGCCAAGGTCCCCGGGTACGAGCGGCAGATCGCCGACGCCCTGCGCGCCCGCGGCATGACCGACCGCGTGCTCGTCTCCGCGATGGAGGTCCCGACCCTGCGCGCGCTGCGCCGGATCGCCCCCGCCCTGCGCCTCGGGCGCTCCATCCCCCGCGTCTACCGCGACTGGTACGCCAACCGCTGGACCCGGGTGCCGACGATCGGGATGATCCTCGCCGCCCGCCGGTACCACCCGCACCTCATGGTCCGCGAGCTGCGCGCGGGCCACATCGACGCCGTCATGGCGCACTGGTCGCTCATCACCCCGGCGTTCGTCCGCGCGATCACCGCCCACGGCGAGCTCTACGTGTGGACCGTCGACGACGCCGACCGCGCGACGTCCATCGCCGCGACCGGCGTCACGGGGGTCACCTCGAACGACCCGCGCCTCCTGCGCTGGTAGGGCCGCGTCCCGCCGCCGGCCGACGCGTCAGGCGAAGCTCACCCCCGGCGCGACGGTGCGGATGTACGTGATCGCGGGCCGCGGCGGCGCCGCCGACAAGGACCCCGCGGCGCTGCGCGAGGACCTCGGGGCGCTCGTCGCGCTCCTCGCCGACGGCTCGCTGACGCCCGAGGTCACGACCCTGCCGCTCGCCGACATCGCCGACGCCCACCGGCGCCTCGAGTCGGGGACGGTCCCGGGGAAGCTCGTGCTGCGGGTCGACGCCCCCGGCTGACGCGCCCGTCACGGATTCCGTGACGCCCCGGGACCTCGCCCGTAGTGTCCCCATGAGCGAGACAGCCACCGCCGTGCTGCCGTCGGCCATGACGCGATCCCCGCCCCTCGACGTCGAAGCGCTGTGGCGCTCCTGCGCCGACGACCTCCACGCCTACGCCTGCACCGTGGTGCGGGACCCGTCAGCCGCCGAGGAGGTCGTCGCCGCCACGTTCGAGCGCGCGCTGCGCCGCAGCGGCCGCTTCGACCCCCGGCGCGGCGAGCCCCGGGCGTGGCTCTTCGGGATCGCCCGCAACGCCGCGGTCGACGAGCTGCGCCGCCGCGGACGGGGGGCGGAGCTGACGCACGACCCACCCGACTCCGCCGTCGAGGACCACGCCGACGCCCTGGCGGACCGCGACGAGGCCGCCCGCCGCGCGGCCGTCGTCGCCCGCGCCATCGACGCCCTGCCCGGCCGCGACCGCGAGCTCGTCGCCCTGAAGTTCCACGCCGGGCTGACCAACGCCGAGATCGCCGGCGTCCTGCGCATCTCCACCACGAACGCGGGCAGCCGCCTGCACCGCGTCCTGACCCACCTGCGGGAGGCCTGCCGTGCTGCGCTCTGAGCCCCGACCCACCCCCGAGGCCCTCGACGAGCTCGACCGCCTCGACGCGGCGCTCCGCGCCCACCGGCGCGGCGAACGGCCCACCGGCGGGCCGCGGGCGGACGCGGTCGCCGGGTCTGCCGACGGCCGCGACGCCACCGCCGATCGCGACGCCAAGGACGACCTCGACGCCAAGGGCGACCTCGACGCCACCGCCGATCGGTACGCCACCGATGGCCGCAACGCCAGGGGCGCCGGCGAGGCCACCGCCGACGACCTCGACGGCGAGCTGCTCGCCCTGGTCGCCGACGTCCGCGCCTCCCGCCCCGAGCTCGACGCCGGGGCGCGGATGCGCCTCGAGGAGCGCGTCGCGGCCGCGCAGGCCGCCCCCGCGCCCCGGAGCCGTCCGCGCCTGACCACGGACCGCCGGTGGCGTGCGGGTCTCGCCCTCGCCGCGGTCGTGGCCGTCGCGGTGCCGGCAGGGTCCGTGCTCGTCCGGGACGGCGGGTCCGACGGCGAGGTCGCGGCCGAGGCCACGTCGCTGCGGGCGCCGTCGGGCGACGCGCGCGACGCCCCGCGGTTCTCCGGGGCGGTCCCGGAGTCTGCCGCCGGCTCGTCGTCCTCGGGCGACTCCTCCTCCTCGGCCACCGGCTCCCCGTCGTCGGGCGACTCCGCGTCCTCGGGCGGCCAGGGACAGCAGGACCGCCGGAGCCCCGGGACGGCC
>WLOB01000483.1 GCA_009699505.1 Actinomycetota bacterium
ACGCCGTCGAACCACAGCCGCCCGTTGTCGACGCCCTGCAGGCCGAGCTTGTCGCCGCAGTCCTCGATCCGCACGCCCGGCAGCGGCCCGTCGGTCTCCTCGTCGCGGAGCGGGACGATCAGCGCGTGGACGCCGTGCGTCTCCCCCGCGACGACGAGCTGCGCGAAGACGACCGCCTCGCGCCCGTGCCGCGCCGCATTGCCGATCCAGTCCTTGCTCGCGCCGTCGTCGGGGGTGTCGACGACGAACTCGTCCGCGTCCGGGTCGTACGTGGCGGTCGTCCGCAGCGCCTGGACGTCGGAGCCGTGGCCGCGCTCGGTCATCGCGAAGCAGCCGGGCAGGTCGAGCGATCCGATCCGCGGCAGGTACGCGAGGCGCTGTTCCGCGTTGCCGAGCTGCTGGACGGCGCCGCCCCAGAGCCCGAACTGGACGCCGATCTTCACGAGCAGGGAGAGGTCGCCGAACGCGAACGTCTCGAAGCCCGCGATGAACCCGGCGACGTCGTGCTGCCCGCCGACCTCCTCGGGATACCCGCGCATCGTCGCCCCGGTGTCGGCGATCCGGCGGGTCCAGTCCAGGACGCGGTCGCGGTAGGCGTCGCGGTCGAGCTCGTGGACGTCGGAGCGGTCGAACTCCGGCCGCGACAGCAGCTCGCGGACCTCGTCGCGCACCGCGTGGTGCTCGCCGTCCAGCGCCCGGCGCAGGAGGGGGACGTCGATCGCCGTCGGCACGGCCTCGGTGCTCATCGACGCATGGTCCCACGCGGGACTCAGGCCCCGACGGTCGGAGGCGTCGCCTCGTCCCGCGGGGCGAAGTGCTCGCGCGGCACGGTCAGGAACAGGGCGCGCCCCGTCGCGACGACGGTGTCGCCGTCGAGCAGCCGCGTGACGATCCGGATCTTCCGGCCGTCGAAGGACTCGAGCCACGCCTGCGCGTCGAGGGGCCGGCCGATGACGACGGGCGCGGCGAAGTCGACCTCGAGCTTCGCCGTGACGGCCCGCTGCCCGAGCGCGCGCGGGATCGCGCCGCTCATGTCGTCGAGGATCGAGGCGACGATGCCGCCGTGCGCGAGGCCGGGCGCCCCCTCGTGCTCGGGCGGCAGGGTGGTCGTGGCGCGCACGACGTCGCCGTAGCGGACGAACGCCAGGTGCAGGCCGGCGGGATTGTCCGGACCGCAGCCGAAGCACGTGGCGGTGTGGGCCCGCATCGGCCCGTCCGCCCCCTCGGGCAGCGGGGCGGGAGGCGGGAGCTCGGCGACGCGCGACACCCCTGGATCCAACCAGAGGACGCCGCGCGTCGGTCCTCAGCGCGTGATGCGGATGCGCCGCGAGGTGCGCTTGACGACCGTCTTCTGCTTGTCGGTCGCCGTGGCGCGCAGGCGGTACAGCCCCGGCGTCAGCGTGCGGCCCGGGAACCGCGGGCCGACGTCGACCGTCGTCGTGCCCTCGATCAGCCGCAGGTTGCGCGTGTTCGGCAGGAGCGCCCAGCGGGTGCAGCGCGACCCGGCCCTGATCCGGGCCTTGCTCTTCGAGCGGGCGCAGCGGCGGTTCTTGCCGGACCCGATGAGCTTGCCCGGGCGCGCCTGCTCGACCTGCAGCTTCACGCGCGCCTCCTGCGTCAGGCGGATCCGCACGCGGGCCTTCGTCGCCGGCTGCGCCTTCTTCGCCTTGCGGGAGCCGCGCTTCCTCACGGCCTTGCGGGTCAGGTGCCAGCGCGTCGTGGTCAGCGACAGCGACGTGAGCTTCACCGGCGGCGGCGGGACGGCGCCGAAGGTGCCGGTCGCGTTGAGCGCGCGGTCGGCCGGCAGCTGGCAGACCGTGTTCGCGCCGGCCGCGGCGCAGTCGCCCGTCCAGCCGACGAAGCGCGCGTTGGTCGCGGCGCGGGCGGTCAACGTCACGACGCGGTTGCCGCCGATGAGCTGCGAGCAGTCGGTGCCGCAGTCGATGCCGGGCGGATCGCTCGTGATCGTGCCCTGCGTCGGCCCGCCGCCGACGGCGACGGACACGCGCTGGCGGACCGGCGGCGCGACGCCCGGGGCGTCGAGGCGCAGGACGCGGCTGTTGCCGGCGTCGGCGACGAGCAACGTGCGTCCGTCGGGGCTGAGCGCGAGGTTCGCCGGGTCGATGACCTGGTTCGGTCCGCGGCCCTCGGCGAGGAGCGTCTCCCAGTCGAAGCCGCCGCCGATCCGCGGGGTGCCGCGCACGACGCGGGCGCCGTTCGGCGTGTTCGGCCGGGCCTCGGACACGTAGAGCGTGCCGTCGGCCGCGGCGGCGAGGCCCTGCGGGGCGTCCCAGTACTGCGCGCCGTCGGGCGGCGCGACGCGGGCGCCGGTGTCGTCGTCGATGACCAGGCGCGACCCGGCGACGTAGGCCTTGCCCGACGGCGTCGTGGTGACCGCGGTCGGGCGGTTGATGCCGGCCCGCTTCGTCGAGACGGCGCCGTTGGCCTCGACCCGGACGAGGCGCGAGCCGCCGGAGTCCGTGGCGAGCATCGCGCCGTCGGGCAGCGGGGCCACGGAGCGGGGGCGCGAGACCGAGCCCTCGAGCGTCTCGCCGACGACCGCACCGGAGCCGTCGAAGCGGACGAGCCGGTTGTTGAAGGTGTCGGCGACCCAGAGCGCGCCGGAGATGTCGTACGCCAGGCCGCTGGGCAGCGTCATCTGGTTGTTCGTGTCCTTGCCCGGGGCGGCGAAGCCGTTGAGCTTGCTGATGCGCCCGAACATCCCGATGTACGTGCCGTCCGGCGCCATGATCGCCGCGCGGTGCGCGAACGAGTCGGCGACGGCGATCGTGCCGTCGGCCCGGTAGGCGACACCACGGGCGCGGGTGACGTACCCCGGGCCGCGGCCGGCGATCCCCCACGCGGCGGTGACCTGCCCGTCGCCCGAGAGCCGCTGGATCCGGTTGTTCGCGGTGTCGGCGACCCACACGCCCCCGGCGGGGTCGGCGTGGTTCGTCGCGACGGCGCGGACGATCGAGAACCGGCCGACGCGGTACCCGGTGCCGCCGAAGGTGCCGAGGAAGCCGAGCGCCGAGGCGTCGAAGACGTTCACGCGGCCGTTGATGTTGTCGCCGACGTAGGCCTGCCCCGGGTTGCGGGCGTCGACCGCGACGTCGTACGGGAACTTGAACTCGCCGGGGTCGGAGCCGAACGTGCCGGCCGTCGCGATGCGCTTCATCGACGTCGAGTCGAGCACCAGCAGGCGGTGGTTCTGGTTGTCCGGGACGTACAGGCGGTCGCCCTTGGGGTTGACGCCGACGCCCTGCGGACGCTTGATGCCCAGGCCACTCGTGGCGTTCGGTCCTCCGACGATCCGCAGCGTCGCGGGATCGAGGACGTAGCGGAGG
>WLOB01000484.1 GCA_009699505.1 Actinomycetota bacterium
TACTTCATCGACTCGTACGCGCGGGTGGCGGACGGCTCGTAGTACATGCCGAGCACGATGCCCGTGATGACCTGGTTGATGAAGGCCACCATCGTGGCCGTGCCCAGGGTGTAGAACCAGTTCGTCCCCTTGGGGATCGGCCGGAACATGACCCAGCGCATCGTGCCCGAGATGGACGTGCGCTCGTCGACCCAGTCGACGGCGTGGATGCCGGCGTCCTGGGCCTGACCGATGGGGCCCTTCTTCGGCGGGTCGCCCGGCCGGGTCGGGGCCCGCAGCCCGGCGGGCAGCGGGGGGAGGAGCTTCAGCTTCGCCATGAGATCAGGTGCCCGGGATCTTGCGCATGGTCGGGCGCGAGGGGAACAGGTACTGCCCGATGCCGTCGAGCGGCTGGCCGGGCGGACGCGGGGAGAAGCGCTCGATCTGCGAGTTCACGGAGAAGCGCTTGCCGACCTGCACGCGGCCGTCGACGAGGCGCGTGTAGAAGCGGTCGAGCGGACGCACCGGCGGGCCGGCGGCGACCTCGCCACGGAAGTCGTAGACGCCGCCGTGGCAGGGGCAGACGAAGTTCTTGGCGGCCTGCACGTAGCGGGCGGGGCAGCCCATGTGCATGCAGCGGGACGAGATCGCGATGATCTGGTTCCACTTGTCGGACGGCTCCTTGTCCACCTTCTCGTTGCGCTTGCGCAGGTAGACGGTGGACTTGCCGACCTGACCCGTCTTGGGGTCCAGGGTGATCACGCGGGGCACGTACGTGTCGCTCGGGATCTCGTCCAGCGGGCCGACGTCGTGCCAGCCCGTGTCCACCTCCACGAACGGCTGTCCGACCGCGAAGCCCGTGGCCGCGAGCGCGACGCCGCCGATGGCGACCCCGGCTGTGGCGTTGGCCGCGAACACCATGAGGCGGCGACGCGTGACGGTCTCCCCCTCGAAGGCGCCGGGGATTCCGCGGTCGATGGTGTACTTGCTCTGCGCTGGGCGTCGATCTGACACGTGTGAGGCTCCTGCGTCGTCCCACGAGGGAAGCGTGAGGACCGGCGGATCGTACCTGCCCGGACCCCAATCGCGATCCGTCCTTGGAGTCCGCTCGGCGTGCTAGTGCTGTGGCGGCCCGTCCGCGGATGGCGTCGACACGGCCGAGAGGGCGTTGGAATCTGGCACTTCGCCCCCGCGCACGTCGCGGAGGAGGACGGCGGCCGGCGACGCCGCGCCGCCGCCCAGAGCGGCCGCGGCGGCCCCCCAGAGCTCCGCGGTGCGCGCGGCGGCCTCGTCGGGGGCGCCGGTGCCGCCCGCGACGGCCCCGGCGGTCGCCGGGCCGATCGCGATGGCGGACGGGCCGTGCAAGCGCGCGACCAGGGCCACGACGTCGGCGAGGATCGCCACCTCGTCGGTCCAGCCGCCCGCCGCGAGGCGCTCGAGGCCGAGGGCGTAGAGGCGGTCGCCGGCGAGCAGGGCGAGGTCCCGGTCGTCCGTGCGGACGACGCGGGCGTGCTCCGGCGCGTGGTGCAGGAGCTCGGCCTCGCGGGTGGCCTCCGCGGCCAGCGAGAGGGCCGGGCCCACGTCCGCGGCCCGCGGCCCGGCCGCGACGGCGCGGCCGACGCGGTCATCCGCACCCGGGACGGGGTCCAGCACGACCTCGGGGGGCAGGCCGCCCTCCTCGCGGAGCGCGGTGACGAGCCGGGCCAGGACCGGCGCGTCCGCCGCCCCGCGGCTCACCAGGCGCTCTCGAACGCGGCGGTCGCGGCCTCGAGCGTCTGCGTGACGTGCTCCGGCTCGTGCGCGAGCGACACGAACATCGCCTCGAACTGCGACGGGGGCGCGTAGATCCCGCGGGCCAGGAGGCCGCGGCACCAGCGCGCGTAGGCGTCCGTGTCGCACGCCTTGGCCTGCGCGTAGTCCGTGACCGGCGTCGGGCTGAAGAACACCGTCACGAGGCCCGTGACGGACACGACCTGGACCGGGCGGTCGCCCGCGGCCTCGCGCAGGCCGGTGGCCAGCGCCGTCGTCGTCTCGTCGATCCGCGCGTAGGCCGCGTCGTCGAGCATCCGCAGGCTCGTGAGCCCGGCGGAGACGGCCAGGGGATTGCCCGACAGCGTGCCCGCCTGGTAGACGTCGCCGAGGGGCGCCAGGCGCTCCATGAGCTCGCGCGAGCCGCCGAACGCGGCGGCCGGCAGACCGCCGCCGACGATCTTGCCCATGACGGTGAGGTCGGGCGTGACGTCCTCGCGCTCCTGCGCGCCGCCGGGGCCGACGCGGAAGCCGCTGATGACCTCGTCGAAGACCAGGAGGGCGCCGTGCCGCTCCGTCAGCTCCCGCAGGAAGGGGAGGAAGCCGTCCGCGGGCGGCACGAGGCCCATGTTGGCCGGGTACGGCTCGCAGACGAGCGCGGCGACGTCGTGCTCCTCCATCGCGGCGGCGACGGCCTCGCGGTCGTTCCACGGCACGACGATCGTCGCGGCGGTCGCCGAGGCCAGGACGCCGGCGGACGCCGGGATCCCCTGCGTCGCCAGGCCGGAGCCCGCGTCCGCGAGCAGCCCGTCGACGTGGCCGTGGTAGTGGCCCGCGAACTTCACGACCACGTCGCGGCCCGTGGCGGCGCGCGCCAGGCGGATCGCGCTCATGGACGCCTCCGTGCCCGACGACGTCATCCGGAGCATCTCGACGGACGGGACGCGGGAGGCGATCTCCTCCGCGATCTCGACCTCGACCGTCGTCGGGGCGCCGAACGTCGTGCCCGCCTCGGCGGCCGCGTGGACCGCCTCGAGGATCGCCGGGTGGGCGTGCCCGTGGATGAGCGGCCCCCAGGAGCAGACCCAGTCGACGAAGCGGTTGCCGTCGACGTCGACCAGGTCGACCCCGGAGGCGCGCTCCACGAACAGCGGGTCGCGGCCGATCGACCGCATCGCGCGGACCGGCGAGTTGACCCCGCCGGGCAGCACGCGGCGGGCGCGCGCGAAGAGCTCGGCGGACTTGGCGTCGGTGAGGGAGATCGGCACGCGCTCAGACCCCGGCGTTCTTTCGCTCCCAGTCCTTGAACTGCTCCGTGAAGTACAGGAGGCGGATCTTCTTGAACTCGGTGGAGCTGTAGAGCGTCGAGCGGTCCTCGATGCCCGGGACCTCGTTCGCGATCGCGTCGAGGATCGCGTCGCACTCCTCCTTCGAGCGCCCGTGGGCCATCGTGAAGACCTGGTACTTCCAGTCCGCGTACGTCGGCCGCTGGTAGCAGTGCGAGATGCCGCGGTAGGCGGCCATCCGGATGCCGATCTCCTCGATGCGGTCCGGGTCGACCTGCCACACGCCCATGCCGTTGGCGGAGAAGCCCGCGCGGCGGTGGAAGA
>WLOB01000485.1 GCA_009699505.1 Actinomycetota bacterium
GGCGAAGGGCACCGTGACGCAGGCCGGCACCGGCCGCGCGATCGGGAAGTTCGTCCTCCCGGCGCCCTGAGGCCGCGCGACGGGGCCGCATACCGCGATCTCTGAGCGCTCGCGCGCGAAGAGCGTGAGGAAGCCCGCGGCGGCCCATGGAGCGACCCAGCCCGCCGCGACGACGCCTCCGACGACGGACGCGCGCCCGGCGCGCGCCCCTGGGCTGCGGTGCCCCGTGCGCGTGCTGTGACAGTCCGCGCGCCTTGCGCGTGGTGCAGCGAGACGGCCGGGTCACTCAGTCGCGCAGTCGACGGACGCGGGGAACGCCGCCTCCGGGCCGGTCGGCGTCGGGGTGGTCGATGAGCCAGGTCGACCCGTCCGTGGGATCGCGGTAGCGCGCCTCCCACGTCTGCAGATCGATCGACAGCGGGTCGAAGTGGTGCTCGACGTAGTGGACGGCGTCCCGCGTGTCCATCGCGGCGTAGCGCTCCCCGAAGTCGGGCAGGGTCACCGGCGGCGGCGCGGGCGGTCCGTCGTCGCCCGCCGGCGGGATGGCCCGCAGGGCGGACGCCGCGGCTTCGGCGACCTCGGGGTAGGGGTCGTCGAGCAGGGCCGCGAGGGCCGCTCGGGCTTCCTGGACGGAGAAACGTCCGAGGAACGACGCGGCGTTCGCGCGCTCGGACCATCGGGGCGACCGCAGCCTCGCGATCTCGACGGGGACCTGGGCGAGGTGGTCGCGCTCGTGCTCGGCCCGCGTCGCGCGCCACCTCGCGCGCATCTCGGTGATGTCCCGGCGGCTCGGCGGGTCGGGTGGGACCACGGGCGTCGCTCGCTGGTGCTCCAGCACCCGTCCTGCGAACAGGCGCACCGCCGCGTCGGCCGCGTCCTGCACGGTCCGCGCCGGGGTCCCGAGAACGACCCATGCGAGCAGCGGCTCGGAAGCGACGAGTCCGACCGGTCCGTCGGCGATCTGGTCGACCGCGGCCTGGACGTTGACGTCCTGGGTGATGCCGGCGTCCTCGGCCTGGAGCAGACGCACGACGAACATCGTGACCTCCTGGCCCGCCATCCCGATCTCGAGCTGCGCCAGCAGCCGTTGTGCTCGCGCGACCTGCCGGCTGTGATCGCGCACGCCCACGCGGCCACTATCCCGGAAGGTCGGGCGACGATGCGGCCGGACGCCTGCCCGAGCGCGAAGCCCATCCGCGGCGTCAGCGACCGTTGCCGAGGGTGCAGGTCCGACGTCGTCGGGCGCTTGCGGCTCGGCCACGGCGCACCTAGCCTCGTGCCGTGCGTGCGCAGCCGTTCTCCCTCGGAACCGACGACGAAGGGCACCTCGAGCGAGCGCTGACCGCCGCCGTGGAGCTCGTCCGCAGCGAGCTGGCGAGCACCGACGGCGGCCCGTGGGCCGCCGCAGCGCTGTACGTCTGGGACCAGGAGCCCGCGCTCCTGCCGGCGACCATGGGCCTCTGCTCCGTCGCCGCCCGGGGACGGGCCGTGCGGGAGGACGATCGGGAACGGCGGGAGGGCTACGCCTGGACGCCCGCCGAGTGGGGTGCGCTCGGCGAGTTCGGGCTGGAGTACGACAAGGGGACCGCCGAGACCGACGAGCGGCTCGCCGAGGCGCTGGACGACGAGTCGGGCGAGGTCCCGGCCTGGGTCGCCGGGGAGGTGTGCCGACGGCTGATGGCGACGAGCCTCCCGAACGTGACCCCGGACTTCGTCGTCTATCCGTTCGCCGGCCACGACGACGGGACGCTGCTCTCCGACATCGAGGACCTGGTCCCCGCCCCGGCGCGCGCCGCGCTCGCGGCGGCCGGTCTGCTGCCCGGCCCGAGCAGCCCCGTGATCGATGCCGGGGCGGGCAGCGTGGCGGCGGACCCGCTGGTCGACGACCTCGTGGACGTCGTCGTCGAGCGGCTGATCGCGGTTCTCGGTGCGGAGACCACGGACGGACCGTGGCCCGCGATGGCGGTGCGTGTGCGCAACGACGGCGGGGTGCTCCCCGACAGCCTCAAGCTCTGTCCTCCGGCTCGCCGGGCCGAGGCCCTGGCGCTCCGCCTCCCCGGCTCGCGCGCGCTCGAGATCCTCGGGCGCCTGGAGACCGCGTGGGTCGACGACTGGTGGCACCCCACCTCGGGCGAGCCCGAGGACGACGGCTGGGGCGACGAGATCGAGACCCGGCTGGAGTGGTCTGCGGAGGACGAGGCCCGCGGCCAACAGGCTCGGACGCGCCTGGCGGACGCCGGGGAGGACGATCCCGCCTCCTGGCTCGTCGACGAGGCGTGTCGGCGACTCAACCGCCTGCGTCCCGCGCACACGACACCGGACTTCGTCGCCTACGCGCACGGGGAGAGCGGCGGGATGGCCGTCGAGATCGCCGGCGCCGTCCTCCGCGCCGGCACGCCGGAGGTCATCGCAGGCCTGATCGACGCCGGCCTCCTCGTCGACAGCCTCGAGAGGATCCAGCGCCTGTACTGAGACCCGAGAACGTCGGTCAGTCGCCCGTCGCCTCCTCGCGGGTCAGCCGGTCCTCGTCCTCCGTCGCGAAGAGGTGCAGGCCGAGGCCGCGCGAGATCTCCTCGCAGACCGCGACGCCGCGGGCGCTGTTGCCCGACGCGTCGAGGCCCGGCGACCAGACGCCGATGCCCATCTTGCCCGGGACGACGACGAGGATCCCGCCGCTGACGCCGCTCTTGGCCGGCAGGCCGACGTCGTAGGCCCACTCGCCGGTGCTGTCGTACATGCCGCACGTGTACATCACGCTCAGCAGGTCGCGGACGCGGTCCTTCGGCACGGCGCGGTCGCCGGTGGTCGGGTGGACGCAGCCGTTGGCGAGCGTGGCGGCCATCGTCGCGAGCTGCCCGCACGTGACGTGGACGGAGCACTGGCGCAGGTAGAGCCCGAGCAGCTCCTCGACGTCGCCCTGCACCATGCCTTGCGCGCGCATCAGGTAGGCCGTCGCGCGGTTGTGGTCGGCGCCCCGCAGCTCGGCGGCGGCGGTCTCCTCGTCGGCGTGCAGGCCGTCGTCGCCCGCGCACGTGCGCATCACGCCGACGATGCGGTCCAGCCGTTCCTCGGGCGTCGCGCCGGCGGCGAGGCTCGTCGTCGCCAGCGCGCCCGCGTTGACCATCGGGTTGAACGGCCGGTCGTGCCGCTCGTCGAAGGTGATCGAGTTGAACGGGTCGCCGCTGGGCTCGACGCCGACGGTCTCCGCCAGCTCCTCCGAGTCGTGCCGGCTCAGCGCCAGCGCGTACGAGAAGACCTTCGACATCGACTGCAGCGCGAACGGCACGTCGTGGTCGCCGACCGCGAAGGTCTCGCCGTCGAC
>WLOB01000486.1 GCA_009699505.1 Actinomycetota bacterium
CCCACCACCCCCGCCCGCGGCCCTTGGGCGGAGCACGGACTACCCTCGTCCCATGGCCTCCGCCGAGCCCGCCGCCGCCCCGCCGGCCGCCGTCGACGTCCGTCCCGACGCGGACCCCCTGACGATCGCGGACCGCACGTTCTCCTCGCGGCTCCTGCTGGGCACGGGCGGCTTCAGCCGGATGGTCACGCTGGAGGCCGCGGTCGCCGCGTCCGGGACGGAGCTCGTGACGCTCGCGCTCCGCCGCGCCGGGTCCGGCGGCACCGACATCGAGGGCTCGCTCGTCGACGCGCTGCACCGCTCCGGCGTCGCGCTGCTGCCGAACACCGCCGGCTGCTTCACGGCACGCGACGCCGTCCTCACGGCCAAGCTGGCGCGGGAGGCGTTCGCGACGGACTGGGTGAAGCTCGAGGTGATCGGCGACGACCGCACCCTGCTGCCCGACGCCGTCGAGCTGCTCGCCGCGGCGGAGGAGCTCGTCGCGGACGGCTTCGTCGTCCTGCCCTACACGACGGACGACCCGGTGCTCGCCCGGCGCCTGGAGGACGTCGGCTGCGCCGCGGTCATGCCGCTCGGCTCGCCGATCGGCTCCGGGCTCGGGATCCGCAACCCCCACAACATCGAGCTGATCGTCGAGCGCGCCGGCGTCCCGGTCGTGCTCGACGCGGGCATCGGCACCGCGTCCGAGGCCGCGCTCGCGCTCGAGCTGGGCTGCGACGCGGTGCTGTGCGCGACCGCGATCAGCCGCGCCGAGGACCCCGTCCGGATGGCCCGGGCGATCCGGCTGGGCGTCGAGGCCGGACGGCTGGCCCGCGGCTCGGGCCGGATCCCGCGCCGCACGTACGCCCTGCCGTCGACCCCGGTCCAGGGCACGCCCGAGCTGTGAGCCGCGACCGAGGCACCGGGGCGGGCGCCGCGCCGGCGGCGCACCCGACGTCGATCCGGCCGACCCGGCGGCCCGAACCCGCGATGATCCGCCCATGACGCAGATCGACGGCCAGGCCCTGCAGGTGCGGGTGGTGCGGACGCTGGGCAGCCGCGACCGGCAGGCCGTCGCCGCGCTCGTGACGCACGACGTCCACTACGAGGACGCCTTCGCGCCCGCCCCGCTCGTCGGCCCGGAGCAGGTCGCCGACCACCTCGCGCTGGTCTGGGCCGCGCTCCCGGACGTCTCCTTCGAGGCGACGGGCCCCGTCCTGCACGACGGCGACCGCATCGTCGCGCTGCCGATGCGCCTCGTCGGGAACCACACCGAGCCGCTCGGCGGCGTCCCGGCGACGGACCGCTTCCTCCACGTCCACGGCATGCTCGTCCTCGAGCTCGACGCGACGGCGCACCGCGTCCACCGCGTCCACCGCGCCCGCCTCTTCGCGGACCGCTACGCCGCGTCGGTGCAGCTCGGCGTGCTGCCGCAGGCCGGCACGGTCAGCGACCGGGCCGTCCGGGCGATCCAGGGCTTCGGCCTGCTCCGCGGCAGGTAGGCGGGGACCCGCGAGGGCCGGCCGCCGCGCGGGGACCGCTCCGCGCGGCAGGTGGCCGCGGCGGCCCGCCGCCCCGGCCGCTGCGTCCCTCCGCCGCTAGGCCGCGACGATCTTCAGCGTGCCGACCATGCCGGGGTGCACGGAGCAGTCGTACTTGAGCGTCCCGGCCTCCTTCGGCGTGTACTCGTAGGTCCCGCCCTCGCCGAAGAGCTCGGACTGGAACGTCGCCCCCTGCAGCGCGCGGACGTCGTGCTGCACCGACTCCGCGTTCGTCCAGACGACCTTCTGGCCGACCTTCACCGTCGCGACCTTCGGGACGAACTGGATGTCCTTCATCGAGATCGCGACGACGTCGCCCGACGCGGCGTCCGCCGCCGTCGTCGTCTCCGCCGGCGTGGACTCCGTCGTGGGGTCGGCGGCCGAGGTCTCCGGCGCCGTCGTCGCCGCGGAGTCGTCGTCCCCGCCGCAGCCCGCGACGGTCAGCCCGAGGACCCCGACCGCGGCGATGCCCAGGAACGAGCGGCGGTGGAAGCGGTCCGTGGGCTGCGTCATGCGCGGGAGCCTACCGCCGGATCCGCACGTCGACGGCCAGTGCGGCGTGGTCCGAGAGCCCGTGCCGCTCCGGGCGCCACGAGTCGCCGGCCGCCCCCAGCCCGCGCCCGAGGACGTGGTCGGGGCCGCTCGACGCGATCCGGGCCCAGCCGGCCGGGAGCGCCCCGGCGACGGCCTCGCGCGGCAGGTTCAGGTCCCCGCCGAGCAGCAGCGGCGGTCCGGCGGGCGCCCACGCCGCGAGCCGGTCGACGGCGGTCCGCAGGTCGGCCAGCGGGTGCTCGAGGCCCCGGCCGCCGTCCCACTCGCCCTTCTGGCCGTGGACGTTGCCGATCCAGAGCGGACCGGCCGCCACGGGACCGTCGGCCGCCGCCGCACCCGCCGGGTCCCCGGGGCCCGTGGACGTGCCGGCCGCCCCGGCGCCCACGGGACCGCCGGCCGCGGAGGCGGTCCCGACCCGGACCGCGTGCACGACCCGCCGCTCCGGCAGCCAGCGGAGGCGCCGGACGCCGTGGGCGGTGATCGTCAGCGGCGGCCGCACGAGGATCGCGTTGCACCCGCCGCCGTTGCTCTTGATGAGGTCGGGGCGCCGCACGGCGATCGCCCGCCGGACCGGCAGGGCCGCGTTGCGCGACGTGCGCGCGCTGCGCCACCCGGCGGCGCCGGAGGCCCGGGCGAGCAGCGGCGGCCACCACGGCGGCACCTCCTGCAGGAGCGCGACGTCCCACGACCAGCCCGCGAGCGTCGCCGCGAACTCGTGCAGCAGCGGTCGGCCCGCCGGCGGCTCGGCACGACCGTGGAAGAGGTTCCAGCTCAGGACGCGCACGGGCGGTCATCGTCGCACGGTCCGTCCCAGCGCCCGCGTCGACGCCGGGATGATCTAGCCTCGCCGGGTGACCACCGTGCGCCACCTGTTGACGGGGACCGAGCTCTCCCGGGACGACCTGCTGCACGTCCTCCGTCGCGCGCACGAGCTGAAGGCCCACGACGTCACCTGCGGCGCCGACGAGCCGAGCCACCCGCGCAGCCTCGCCGGCCGCTCCGTCGGGCTGATCTTCCAGAAGCCGTCGACGCGCACGCGGATCTCGATGGAGGTCGGCGTCCACGAGCTCGGCGCCCACCCGCTCCTCCTGCGCCCGGACGAGATGCAGCTCTCGCGCGGCGAGTCCGTGAAGGACACCGCCCGGATCCTCTCCCGCCACGTGCACGCGGTCGGCATCCGCACGAACAGGGACGAGCTGCTCGAGGAGCTCGCGGCCGAGGGCACGATCCCCGTGGTCAACCTGC
>WLOB01000487.1 GCA_009699505.1 Actinomycetota bacterium
CACCCCGGACCCGCGCCGCGGCGGGCCGCGGCGACGCGGAGCCGGACGCCGCCGGCGGCGCCGCGGCCCGCGCTGCGGCGACCACCCGACGCGAGCCGACGACGGCGCGCCCCGAGGACGCCGCCCCCCGCCCCGTCGCGGCCCCCGTCCGCGCCCAGGCCGACCCCGAGCCGCCGCCGACGCACGACGACGCGCTCGGCCTCGCCACCCGCGTCGTCTCCGCCGGCATCGCCGCGCCGGTCCAGGGCGAGCCGTTCCTGCGCGGCCCGGTCTTCGCCGGTCCGTACCACGCCGCCGGCGAGGCGGGCGACGCCCCGCACGTCTACGGGCGCATGAGCAACCCCGGCTTCGAGCGCTACGAGCAGGCCCTCGAGGCCCTGGACGGCGGGCGCTCCGTCGTCTTCTCGTCCGGCATGGCCGCGGCCACCGCCGTCCTGCAGGCGCTGCTGGGCTCCGGCGACCTCCTCGTCGCCCCGCACGACGGGTATCCCGGCGTGCTGCAGTTCGCCCGGGAGCACCTCGCCACCCGGGGCGTCGGCGTGCGCACCGTCCCGACGTCGGACGAGGCGATCGTCCGCGCCGCGAAGGGGGCCGCGCTCGTCTGGATCGAGACGCCCGCCAACCCGGGCCTGCAGACGCTGGACCTCGCGGCCACGATCGCCGCCTGCCGCGAGGCGGGCGCGAAGGTCGTCGTGGACAACACGCTCGCCACGCCGCTGCGCCAGCGGCCCCTGGACCTCGGCGCCGACCTCGTCGTGTCGTCGGACTCGAAGCACCTGACGGGCCACAGCGACCTCATCCTCGGCCACGTGTCCGGGACGGACCCCGACCTCGTCGAGCGGCTGCGTCGCTGGCGGACGCTCGCCGGCGCCGTGCCGGGCCCGTTCGAGATCTGGCTGGCCCACCGGTCGCTCGGGACGCTCGACGTGCGCCTCCGGCGGCAGGAGGCCGTGGCGGTCGCCGTCCACGGCGCCCTCTCGGCCCGCGACGACCTGGACGACGTCCGCTACCCCGGGTTCAGCTCCGTCGTCGGCTTCGACCTCGGGGGCATGGGCCGCGCCCGGACGTTCCTCGGGGCGCTGGGGCTCGTCGCGGAGGCCACGAGCTTCGGCGGGCTGCACTCCACGGCCGAGCGGCGCGACCGCTTCGGCGACGGGCAGGTCGGCCCGGGCTACGTCCGCTTCTCCGCGGGCCTCGAGACGCCGGCCGACGTCGTCCAGGACCTCACCCAGGCGCTCGACGCCGCGGGACCCGCCTGACCCGGGCGCCCCGCGGACCCCTGCGGCGCGCGCGGACCCGGCACGCGTCCGACACCGTCCCGGCACGCCGCGCCCCCGGTGCCTCCGCCGCCCGCGCCGGTAGCGTCGACCGGCCATGGCCCGCGCCGCCACCATCCACGTCTGCACCGCCTGCGCGCACGAGACGCCCCGCTGGCTCGGCCAGTGCCCCGGCTGCGGCGCCTGGGGCACCATCACCGAGGAGCGGGCGAACAAGCCGACGGGCGGCCGCGGGGGGACCGCCCCGGCGGCGGGTCCCGCGAAGGCCCGCCCGGGAGCGGTGCCCGCCGGGCGCCCGACCCGCCTGCGCGACGTCACGGCGCCCCGGGTGCCCCGGCTGCGGACGGGCCTGGGCGAGGTCGACCGGGTCCTCGGCGGCGGGCTCGTCCCGGGGTCGCTCGTGCTGCTCGGCGGCTCGCCCGGCATCGGCAAGTCGACGCTCCTGAACACCGTCCTCGGGCACCTCGAGGGCGCGGGGACGCGCACGCTCTACGTGTCGGGCGAGGAGTCCGCCGCCCAGGTCCGGCTGCGGGCGGAGCGCCTGGCCGCCCCGCCGCGGGCCGAGGACGTCGCCGCGGGCATCGGCACGCACTCCGCCTCCGGGCTGGCCTCCGCGATGGACGTCCCGATCCTGGCCGAGACCGACCTCGCGACGGTCATCGCCACGATCGAGGCCGAGCGCCCCGAGGTGTGCGTCATCGACTCCGTGCAGACGATGCACGACCCCGACCTCAACGGCGCGCCCGGCTCGGTCAGCCAGGTCCGCGAGGTCGCGGGGCGGCTCATGGAGGTCGCCAAGCGGCTCGACGTCGCGACGGTCCTCGTCGGCCACGTCACGAAGGAGGGGTCGCTCGCCGGCCCGCGCGTGCTCGAGCACCTCGTGGACTGCGTCCTGCAGTTCGAGGGGGAGCGCGAGCGCACGTACCGCACGCTCCGGGCGAGCAAGAACCGCTTCGGCTCCACGAACGAGGCGGGCGTCTTCGAGATGCGCGGCGTCGGGCTGGTCGAGGTCCTCGACCCGTCCGCGCGGTTCGTCGGCGAGGCGACGAAGGCCGCCGGCTCGGTGGTCCTCTGCGCCATGGAGGGCACGCGGCCGCTCCTCGTCGAGGTGCAGGCGCTCGTCTCGCCGAGCGAGCTCGTGCCGCCGCGCCGGGTCTCCAACGGCATCGACCGCAACCGCCTCGCGCTCGTGCTCGCCGTGCTCGGGCGCCACGCCGGCCTGTCGACGAGCACCCACGACGTCTTCGTCAACGTCGTCGGCGGCGTCCGGGCGGACGAGCCCGGGGCCGACCTGGCCGTGGCCCTGGCCGTGGCGTCCGCGGCGCGGGGGATCGTCCCCGGCACGGGCGGCGAGGCGGGGGCGGCCCTGCCCGTCGCGTGCTTCGGCGAGGTCGGGCTGACCGGCGAGCTCCGGGGCGTCGCGCACGCGGACCGCCGGCTCGCCGAGGCGCGCAAGTTCGGACTCGGCGAGGTCGTGCGTCCCGAGCGCCACGCGACCCTCCGCGACGCGCTGCGCGCGGCGCTGCCCAAGCGCCAGGGCTGAGAACGCCCTCCTCACCTGGCGATCCGGGTGGCCGACCGCACCGGCCCGCCGCTGAGGCACCGCCCCGGACACCGCCGGGTGACCGCCGTCAGCAACCATGAACGGACACGTTCACCCACCGAAAACGATCGGCGGAAGGGGTGTACCGGCTTGATACAATCGTTGCGATGGTCCAGCGTCCCGGGGAAGAGTTCCAAGAACTCGAAGGTCGTCAAGAACCCCGGCTCGTCAAGGCGCTGGAGATGATTGCGCCCGGAACCGCTTTGCGCGAGGGCATCGACTCCATCCTTAACGCGCACACCGGTGGCCTGCTCGCCATCGGCGAGCCCGAGGAGATCACGCACCTCTGCTCCGGCGGCATCCGCCTGGACATCGACTACACGCCGGCGCTGCTCTACCAGCTGGCGAAGATGGACGGCGCGATCACCCTGAACGCCAACGCGACGAAGATCGCGATGGCCAACGTCCAGCTCGTGCCGGACC
>WLOB01000488.1 GCA_009699505.1 Actinomycetota bacterium
ATACTGTGGGAACTATCGGAGTTGGTAGTATTGTTACCGCTGGAGAAATGCTTAGGCTTAATGTTCCCTTGACAGGGGAATACAAGATCGGGCACAATTGGGCTTCTACTCACTGAGGATATGGATATGGCTACTCTTACTGGAACTGTTGCATCAAAGGCACGCAATGGATCTTCTATTAAGATCGGTGAAGATTGGTACGGCGCATTCAAGGGCAAAGGACTTGAGACTATTGAGCAGGGACATAATGTCCAAGTCGAATGGGACTACGATAAGACGGGTAAGTACCGCAATATCCGGTCAGTTGTAGCACTAGGTGGTACAGCAGTAGCACGCCCTGCTATGGCTGCAGGCGGTTCTGGTGGCGGGTACTCTAACCTTGGCGTTGAGCTGGGTCACGCATCCAAGTTGGCAATGGATCTTGCGCTCGCAATGCATGATCCTCGCAATGTAGGTGATGATGATTTCTATGCGGATTGGATTAAGCATACTCGCAAGGTGTACAAGGCAATGTCTGCTCTACGCGCAGAGATGTCTAAGCCGGTAGAAGCTCCGGTAGAAGCTCAGGCTGAAGCTCAGGAAGAGAGCATATTCTAATGTTTAATCGGATAGTGGTCGATGCTGACTCGCTGATCTACCGTTGCGGTTTTGCAGCAGAGAACGAGCCAGTATCGCACGCTTGTCATAACCTGAAACTTCAGATCAACTCGATCAAGGAAGTGCTGGGTAGTGACAACATCGAATTGTACATAAAGGGGACCGGCAACTTCAGGACAGAGATTGCCGTATCCTCTGTGTACAAGGGGACTAGAGCATCGAGGGTGCCCACTCATTACCCTGCCCTACGGGACTACATTACGAATGTCCACGGGGCGAAGGAAGTGGATGGCATGGAAGCCGACGATATTTGCAGTGCAATTCTGTTTGAATACCGTGAAAAGGATTCTGGAGTTGTACTGGCTGCGATGGATAAGGATCTCTGGAATACACCGGGATGGCATTTCAATTATGACCCAAGGAAATGGACTACGGAGTACGTTACGATCTCGGAAGCCGACTACAATTTCCTCGGCCAGTTGGTCACAGGTGATCGCTCAGACAACGTTCCTGGATTGCCGGGATTATCAAAAGCCAGTGTTGAACGCTTGGGCATCAAAGGACTTACCGCAGGAGGAATTGCCGAAACCAAGGCAAAGCGAATCCTGAACTCCCTCAATACGAATCAGGAACGCATAGAAGAAATCTGGAAGTTGTACAAGGAATACGGAGAAGAAGTTGAATGGAGCCCCCAAGACGTACAGGATTACTTCGTGGAGCAAGGAAGGCTTCTGTGGATGACGCGAAAAATGCACGCGGACGGAAAGCCAGTACTGTGGGAGCCACCGGAAAGTCTCTTCTAAAGACCTCTGGTATTAAGGATTACAGAGAGAAACAATTAAGGACTCAGCAATACATCTGCCCATTATGTGCTAGGATTATTGCACTAAGCGACTCAGCATTAGATCACTGCCACAAGACAGGTAAGATACGGAAAGTCCTGCATAGATGGTGTAATGCTGTATTAGGACGAGTTGAGAATTGGTCTGGTCGAAGTGGGATTGATAAGATTCAATTCCTAAAGGCCGTAGTACACTACTTGGAGGCTCCACAAACTACGGTGGAGCATCCGAGTCATGGCAAGAAGCGGAAACGCAGGAGACGCAAATGAAGGTGTACACTGTAGAAACCCGAGATACTATATTCTGGTCTGATCGCAAGATGGATGCTACATATAAACATGTAGAGTTCCTCTATGGTCAAGCCAGATTTGGTGAGATCAATAAGGATGATCTTGCCAAGAAGGGGAAGAAGGTAATCCAAATTCAACTTGAGGAGTGACGCATGAAAGCAGATGAATACCAAGTTCTCTTGCTGGCTATTGAAGAAGGAGTATCTACTGGGTTTCTCCAGATCTTCCCTGATAACGGTATGGGAGACTATCCCGATCCTATCCAAGAAGCAGGTATGGAAGGTCTTATGGTCAATGCAGTGATGGATAGCATTCTTTCCTGGTTCCATATTGAGCGCCCTTGGCTCAGTAAGCGGAATGATTGATCAAGAAGAGAACCTCCTACTCTATGCAAAGGCTTTGAATGCTAGGGTGAAGGTCGAGAATGAACTCTGGCAAATAGCTATAGGCGCTGCTCCTCTTCCTGACAAGGAGAAATGTAGGGAATGGGCTCAGCGTCTAGGCATTCCGGAGGATATGCTATCTAAATTCAAAGAACTCTTTGGAGACAGGTATGGCTGATATCACAATGTGCAGTGGGCTAGACTGCCCCTTCAAGTACAGATGCTACCGTGCGTTGGCGCACTCTCACGAGTACCGACAATCGTACTTCATAGTTCCCCCCTATAGCGAATTAACAGGATCCTGCGAACATTTCTGGGATCTTGGTAAAGGATACGAGAACACTGTATGCGAATAATTGTCATTCCGGATACGCAGGTTAAACAAGGCGTGCCTATGTCGCACTTGAGTGCGCTGGGCAACTACATCTTGGACAAGAAACCCGAGTGCATCGTTCACATAGGCGATCACTTCGATATGCCTTCCTTGGGACAGCATAACTCCAAAGGGCATATCATCTACGAAGGAGCTAGGATAATTGCTGACATGGAGGCTGGATGGGAGGGCATGGAAGCTCTTTTATCCCCCTTGAATAAGCACAACGATATACAGATCCGCAGTAAACACAGGCCCTACAGACCGAGGAAGGTATTCTGCTATGGCAATCACGAATCTAGAAGGGACAGACTCCTTGCCCAGGAGCCTTTTTTGCAGGGGGCCTTGCCAAATTACGATCTTAATAGACACTACGGATGGGAGGAACATTCTTTCCTTAGCCCTGTCCGAATCGAAGGAATTAATTTCTGTCACTATGCACAAGGAGGGGCAATGGGACGAGCTATCTCCCGTGCCCACTTGATTGCTACTAAAAAACACGAGTCATGGATCGTAGGTCATCAGCAGACCTTCGACTACTACATCTCTCCGCACGTTAAGACTGATGGATCCCGAGTACAGTGCATCATCGCTGGTGCCTTCTACCAGCATGAAGAGGACTACATGCAGTACCAAGGGAACCAGCACTGGCGAGGCGCTCTGATGTTGACAGAGGTGAAGAATGGCTCCTATGATATCGTCACGTTAAGCGTTGACTATCTTCTAAGGAATTGGCTATGAGAGTCTTGGTAGCTTGCGAGTACAGTGCAACTGTTCGTAATGCTTTTAAAGCTAAAGGGCACTACGCCCTGTC
>WLOB01000489.1 GCA_009699505.1 Actinomycetota bacterium
CGTCATCGTCGTCGGGTGGTACTGGATCATCTCCATGTCCATGAGCCGCGCGCCTGCGCGGTAGGCCAGGGACATGCCGTCGCCGGTGCAGATCAGGCCGTTCGTCGTCGGCTTGAACGCCTGTCCGACGCCGCCGGTGGCGAGGATCGTCGACTTGGCGTTGAAGGTCCGCATCTCGCCCGTGCGGATGTTCCGGGCGACGCAGCCGACGCAGCGGCCCGAGTCGTCCCGCAGCAGCGAGGTGTTGAACCACTCCTCGAACCGGTCGACCCGGTCGTGGTACTTCATGAGCTGCTCGTAGAGCACGTGCAGGATCGCCTGGCCCGTGATGTCCGCGACGTAGGCCGTGCGCTTCATCGACGCGCCGCCGAAGGCGCGCAGGTCGAGGTGGCCCGTGTCGTTGCGGTGGAACGTGACCCCGATGTGCTCGAGGTGCATGATCTCGCCGGGCGCCTCCGAGCACATGATCTCGATGGCGTCCTGGTCGCCCAGGTAGTCCGACCCCTTGACGGTGTCGAACGCGTGCGAGCGCCAGTCGTCCTCGGGGTTGATCGCCGCGTTGATGCCTCCGGCCGCGGCGACGGAGTGGGAGCGGACCGGGTGGACCTTGCTCAGGATCGCGACCGTGGAGCCGGCGTCGGCGGCGGCCAGCGCTGCGCGCTGACCGGCCAATCCGGCCCCGATGATGAGGACGTCGTGTGCAGGCATGGGCCTCCTCGGGCCAACTGGGGAACCGGTGGTCGATCCTACACAGGGTGGTGCGCGGGAGGGTCCGGGCACCGCCACCCTCCGGCGGCCGGTCCCCGGGCTTTTCGGGCACCCTTCCGGACGATTTCGGGCGGTCGTCGGGCGCGGTGCCCGCCCGGCGACCGGCAGCGCCGATCGCGCGTGCTGGTCGGGGATCGCGGCCGGTCCGGACGGCCATCGCCGAGCTCGCGACGGACGGCGGCGCGGCGGCCGGGCCGCCGTTCGTGTGCCCGTCGCCGTGGTGTGTGGTCCTGGTGGGTGCGGCGTGTGGTGCGGCGAATGCGGAGGGCGGTTGCGCGCTGGGTGGTGCGAGTGGTTGCGAGGAAGGGTGCGGAGGTATTGGTGATGGTGTGCGGACGGCACGTTCCAGTGGTCGGCGCCGCGGTGCGATGCACGCGGCCGGCCCAGAGAACGTGATCGCCAGCACAGAGCGGACGATCCGGCCCCGGCCGCGATCCGGTCTCGCGTGCGAGCGGGCGAGGGGCCCCGAAATGGCGGGTGCCCTAATTGGTGCGGTAGCCTGCGCCGCTCGCGTCGTCGGCGGCCCGTCGGGCGTGGAAGTCGTATGTGACGACGGACACGGATTACGGGCAGGGTGACAACCGCCAGGGGGGTGTGGGGCGTAACATCGACGTGGACGTGGCGACCCAAGAACTGAGACGACGCAGGCGGACCTGGATCGGGGAGGCCTGGGACTCGAACGTCGGCAAGAAGATCGCCGTCGCGCTGACCGGGATCGTCCTGGTCGGCTACGTGGTCCTCCACATGATCGGCAACCTCACGGCCCTGCTCGGGGCGGGGGAGGCCGCCTCCGGAGGCGCGCAGATCGACGAGTACGGGCACTGGCTCCGCGAGTTCGGGACGCCGCTCCTGCCCGCCGAGACGTTCCTGTGGGCCGTCCGCGTGTTCCTGCTCGCGTCCCTCGTGGTCCACGTCGTCGGCGTCTACCAGCTGACGATGCGCAACCGGGCGGCCCGCCCCGCCGGCTTCCCGGCGCGCCGGATCGGCCGCTCGTGGTCGGCGCGCACGATGCGCCTGACCGGCCCGCTGCTCCTGGCGTTCATCGTCTTCCACATCCTGCACTTCACGGTGCTGGCCGTCGACGTGACGCCGCTGGCCCACGGCGAGATCTACTCGAACATCCACGGCGCGTTCCAGAAGTGGTACTTCGTGGTCCTGTACGTGGCCGCGGTCGCGGCGCTCGGGTACCACCTGCGCCACGGCGTCTGGAGCCTCTTCCAGACCCTGGGCATCGACACGCCGGCGCGCAACGCCTACCTGCGCCACGGCGCCACGGCGCTGACGGTCTTCGTCGTCGTCGGCTTCTGGATGGTGCCGATCAGCTTCGCCACCGGCGCGCTCCCCGAGCCCGTCACCGGCCCGAACGCCCCCACGGAGGTCTCGAAGTGACCCTCGACGCACGCATCCCCGAAGGTCCGATCGCCGGCAAGTGGCGGCGGTGGCTCGACGAGCACAAGCTCGTCGGACCGCGCAACCGCCCGGGGCACCGCGTCATCGTGGTCGGCACCGGCCTCGCCGGCGCGAGCGCCGCGGCCAGCCTCGGCGCGCAGGGGTTCAAGGTCGACTCCTTCTGCTTCCACGACTCGCCCCGCCGCGCGCACTCCATCGCCGCGCAGGGCGGCATCAACGCCGCGAAGGACTTCGCGAACGAGGGCGACGCGGTCCAGCGCCTCTTCTACGACACGATCAAGGGCGGCGACTTCCGCTCCCGCGAGGCGAACGTCTGGCGCCTCGCCCAGGTGTCGACGAACATCATCGACCAGGCCACGGCGCAGGGCGTCCCGTTCAACCGGGAGTACGGCGGCCAGCTCGCGACCCGCTCCTTCGGCGGCGTGCTCGTCAAGCGCACGTTCTACACGCGCGGCCAGACCGGCCAGCAGCTGCTGCTCGGCGCCTACCAGGCGCTCCAGCACCAGGTCGCCGAGGGCAACGTGACGGTCCACAACCGCCACGAGATGCTCGACGTCGTCCTGGTCGACGGCGTCGCCCGCGGCATCATCGCCCGCAACCTGATCACGGGCGCGATCGAGCGCCACGCCGCCGACTGCGTCGTCATCGCCTCGGGCGGCTACTCCAACGCCTTCTACCTCTCGACGAACGCGATGGGCTCCAACGCGACCGCCGCCTGGAAGGCCACGAAGCGCGGGGCGTACTTCGCGAACCCCTGTTACACGCAGATCCACCCGACCTGCATCCCGCAGTCCGGCGAGTACCAGTCGAAGCTGACGCTCATGTCGGAGTCCCTGCGCAACGACGGCCGCATCTGGGTCCCGCGCGACCCGGACGAGCAGCGCGAGCCCCAGGACATCCCCGAGGAGGAGCGGTACTACTTCCTCGAGGAGCGCTACCCGGCGTTCGGCAACCTCGCCCCGCGCGACATCGCGTCGCGCGCCGCCAAGGTCGCCTGCGACGAGGGTCTCGGCGTCGGCGGCACGAAGCGCGGCGTCTACCTCGACTTCCGCGACGAGATCGAGCGCCAGGGCCGGGACGCGATCGAGGGCAAGTACCTCAACCTGTTCCAGATGTAC
>WLOB01000049.1 GCA_009699505.1 Actinomycetota bacterium
CCGCCCTTCTGGCGACCGCCCCTCCGGCGACCGCCTGCTCGGCGACCGCGGGCGCGACCGCCCCCTCCGCGTCGGCGCCCCGGCGTGACCCTCCGCGAGCTGCACGAGCGGATCGCCGCGTCGTCGCCCGCCCACTGGCGCGTCCTGCCGGTCGGGCCCGGGTGGCCCGGGGAGCAGCTCGCCGGCGGACCCGCGACGGCGGAGGACGCCGACGGGCCCGACGACCCGGCCCTCGGCCGGCTCGGGCACCCGCACCGCGCGGTGCTGCGCTCGGACGTCGACCTCGTGCTGACCTGGGGCCTGCGCGAGTCCGGCCGCGACTACTTCGAGCCCTGGCTCGGCAACCTCGGTCGGATGACGGAGGTCCGCGCGGACCGGATCGTGCTCGACGTCCTGTGGGGCGGGTCGCTCGTCGACCGGCTGCTCGGGCTGGGCTTCGAGGGGTTCCTCCTGCCGTTCCCGCGCTCCCGGCAGCCGCGCGTGAAGGGCCTGCCGGACCGCTTCTTCGCGCGGGACGAGGCCGAGCCCTGGCGCCTCGTCCACGAGCTGACGTTCCCGGAGGGCCCGACCTTCGAGCGCGTGGTGCACCGCTCGGGCCTGCGGGTCGAGTGACGCGGGCGGGGGCCCCGTCCGCCCCGCCCTCGATGATGTACGCATGAGCTCGTGGCGCCCGAAGGCGCTCACCCCCGGACGGTCCGCGCCGCCGGCACCCCACGACCCGGCCCGGGAGGAACAGCAGCTCGAGGAGCTCCTCCACGGCATCGACGCGGCGCAGCGCCAGATCGACGGCGTCCTGTCGGTCCTGCACGACCTGGCGATCTCGGTGCGCGACCGTCCCCGCCGCGGGCTGCCGCAGGGGCCCGGGGGCTCCTCGCGGCCGGAGCGGGCCGACGGCGACCGGCGCGGCGCGACGAACGGGATGCGCGGCTGGGGGCACTGACCGCGCGCTGCGCACGGCCCGGACCGCGCGCCGCGCACGTCCCGGACCGCACGGCCGCCAGCTCCCGGAACGACGAAGGCCCCGCCGTGGCGGGGCCTCCGGACCTCATGGGCATACTCAGACTCGAACTGAGGACCTCTCGCGTGTGAAGCGAGCGCTCTAACCAACTGAGCTATACGCCCGAACGGACAGGCAGGATAGCGGCTGGGTGGCCGCGACGTCCGTCCGCGCGGCACGCCCGCCCGTAGACGTGCGGGAGGGCCGGCCCGGCCGGGCGCCGGGAGGCCGCGCGGTGGCGTGCCGGGTCGCGTCCCGGCCGCCGGTCGGGCACCGATCCTCCGGTCCGCCACGGTTCGTGGGATCATGGGCGGATGGACGACAGCGAGAAGACGACGGTCGGCGACGGCGAGACCGGCACGATCGCCGAGAACGAGAAGGCGACGGTCAGCGACAGCGAGAACGCGGGCCTCAAGCGCACGTCCGATCCGGAGTCCGCCCAGCCCAGCGACGAGGCGGAGGACCGGAACAAGTCGCCCATCGGCGGCGCCTCCTACGACGACGACGTCGTAGCGGTCGATCCGCCCAACGCGCCGTCGGCCAACGCGTTCATGATCCAGATCACGCTGGCGATGTTCGTCGTCGTCATCCTGCTCGTCCTCGCGTCCGTCACGGGCTCGACGATCGTGCTGCTGCTCGCGATGGTCTCGATCCTCCCGGGCCTCGCCGTCGTCCTCCGGGCGATCTTCACGATGATGTCCACCGACTGAGCCCCGGGCGCTCGACCCGCGCGGGGCGGCCGTCGGCCGGTCCTGCGCTCGGGTACGATCGCCCGACGTGTCGCGACGGGATGAGCCCGTCGTCGACGGCATCGATGGGGGAGTCCCCGTGCGACGCCGGCCCGTGAACCAGGTCAGGTCCGGAAGGAAGCAGCCTTAAGCGGTAGTCGGTGGGCGCGCGGGTGCCTTCCCCGGAGTCGTCGGCGACGGGCTGATTCCGTCCGTGAGCGCCGCCCGTGTCGCAGGCCGTAGGGTGGCCCGATGACCGTCCCCGGGCCCGCGATCACGCTCCACGTCCTGCCGCCCTCGCCGCCGTGCCGCACGGTCGAGGCCGCGCTGCAGCTCAAGGGCCTGGCCTACGAGAAGATCGACCTCACGCCCGGCCGGCACCAGGAGGTCATGGCCGAGGTCTACGGCCCCGACCGCCTCACGGTCCCCGGGCTCCTGATCGACGAGGAGCGCGTCCACGGGTCCGTGGCCATCCTCGAGCGGCTCGAGGAGCTGCAGCCCGAGCCCGCGCTCTACCCGCCGGCGATCGCCGAGGCCGTGCACGAGGCGGAGCGCTGGGGCGACGGGCGCCTGCAGGACCTCTCGCGGCTCCTGCCGTGGGGCTCCCTGCACTTCCGGCCCGAGTCGCTCGGCACGTTCGGGGGCGGCACGGCGCTCGACGCCGCAGGCACGGACTTCGCGATCAAGGTGATCCGCGGGACGTGGAAGTACCACGGCCTCACGGCGCAGGTCCTCTACGACGGGCTCCAGGACCTGCCCGCGATCCTGGACCGCATCGACGCGCTCGCGCAGGACGGCACGATCGGGACGGACCACGTGAACGCCGCGGACCTCCAGATCGGCGCCTCGGTCCGCACGCTGCTGACGGTCGGCGACCTGCACCCGCTCATCGAGGGCCGGGCCGGCGCCGAGATCGCCCGCCGGCTCTTCCCGGAGTACCCGGGCCTCGTCCCGGCCGGCGCGCTGCCGGAGGGCTGGGTGCCCGCCCGCTGACGGACCGGCGGACGCGCCCCGTCCGCCGCCCTCAGCCCTCGAGCCGGCCGCGCAGGGCCGTGAGGAACTGCGCGGCGTAGAGCCCGTCGAGGGCCCGGTGGTCCCAGCCCATGCAGAGGTGGACCATCGGGCGGATGCCGATGCTCTCCGTGCCGTCCGGCGCGGTGAGGACGACGGGGCGTCGCACGATCGCCTCCAGGTCGAGGATCGCGACCTGCGGCAGGCTGATGACCGGCGTGGCCATCAGCGCCCCCGCGGCCCCCGGGTTCGTCAGCGTGAAGGTGCCGCCCCGGACCTCGTCCGGCGCCAGGCGGCCCGCCCGCGCCCGGGTCGCCAGGTCTCTGATCCGTCGCGCGAGGCCGGCGACGCTCAGGTCCTGGGCGTCGTGGATCACCGGGGCGATCAGGCCGTCGTCCCCGAGCGACACCGCGATCCCCAGGTGGACGCGGTCGCCGTAGCGCGTGACCGTCCCGCCGTCGAACGTCGCGTTCAGGGCCGGGAACCGTGCCAGCGTACGGACGACGGCGTGGGCGACGAGCGGCAGCGCGGTCAGCCCGAGCTCCCGGCGCTCGCGCTCCACGGCGCCCATGTCGCACTCGACCACCGTCGTGCAGTGCGCCGCCTCGTCGAGGGAGCGGCGCACCGCGTCGCCGATCGCCCGCCGCATGCGGGTGGCCGCCACCGGGGTGCCGCCGAGATCCGCGGGCACGGCGGCGGGCGGGCCCGTCATCGCCGCGTCCGTGGGCACGGGGGCGGACGCGCCCGTGATCGCCGTGTCCGTGGGCGTGGGCGTGGGTGCGGGGGCGGCCGCGCCCGCGACCGGGATCGACGGGTCGTGCCGGTAGGGCGACTCCGTGTGCATCGGCGTCTCGCGGGGGACGTCCGCCGCGGCGGCTGCCTCGTCGCTCGAGGCCGCGGCGGCGAGGAGGGTCGGGGCGGGACCCGTCGTCCCGTCGCGACGGCGCGAAGCGGTGGCCGCGGCCGCTGCGGCGAGGACGTCGCGCTTCGTCACCCGGCCGTTGCGCCCGGACCCGGCGAGGGCTCGGACGTCGATGCCGTGGTCGGCGGCCAGGCGGGCGGCGACGGGGGAGGACCGGCGCAGGACGTCGCGGCGGTCCTGCCGGGGATCGACCGGCGGCGCCGGCGACGGGGCGACGGGCGCCGGACCGTCCGTCGTCGCCGCCGCGTCGGTCGCCATCTCCGTGCCGGCCGCGGTCCGCAGCCGCGCGATGACGACGCCGACGTCCACGGTCTCCCCGGCCGGCACGAGGATCTCGGCGAGGACGCCGTCGGCCGGCGCGGGGCACTCGACGTCGACCTTGTCCGTCGAGACCTCGCACAGGACCTGGTCGCGCGCGACGGGGTCGCCGACGGCGACGTGCCACGCCACGACGGTGCCCTCGGCGACCGAGGTGCCCATCCGGGGCATGAGGACGTCGGCGCCGGTCACGGCGGGCACGTCAGTAGGCGAGGAGCTCACGGGCGGCCTCCGCGATCCTGTCCGCGGTGGGCAGGACGGCCTCTTCGAGCCCCGGGCTGAACGGGATCGGCACGTCCGGGGCGGCCAGGCGGCGCACGGGCCCGTCCAGGTCGGAGAACGCGCGGTCGGCGACGAGTGCTGCGACCTGGGCGCCGGCGGCGCAGGTCTCGTTGGCCTCGTCGACGATCAGGACCCTGCCCGTGCGCCGGACGCTCGCGAGGATGGCGTCCTCGTCGAGCGGCACGAGGGAGCGCAGGTCGAGGACCTCGACGCGCCCGGGCTCGAACCGCGCGGCCGCCTCGACGGCCAGGTGGAGCATCGCGCCGTAGGCCACGATCGTCAGCTCGTCACCCGCGACGACGGTCCGCGCGACGAACGGCTCGACGTGCTCGCCCAGGGGCACCTCGCCCTTGACGCGGCGGTAGAGGTGCTTGTGCTCGAGGAAGCAGACCGGGTTGTGGTCGCGGATCGCGGCGGCGAGCAGACCCTTGGCGTCGGCGGGGGTCGACGGGGCGAGCACCTTCAGGCCGGGGGCGTGCATGAACCACGCCTCGGGGTTCTGCGAGTGGAAGGGGCCGCCCGCGAAGCCGCCGCCGGAGGGCAGGCGCAGCACCATCGGCACGGCCAGCCCGGTGCGCCAGTGCATCTTGCCCGCGACGTTGACGAGCTGGTCGAAGCCCGTCGCGACGAAGTCCGCGAACTGGACCTCGCAGACCGGCCGTAGGCCGGCGAGCGCGGCGCCGACGGAGGTGCCGATGATCGCGGCCTCCGCGATCGGGGTGTCCTGCACCCGGTCGGCGCCGAACTCGTCGAACAGGCCCTCCGTCGCCTTGAACGCCCCGCCGAACGCGCCGACGTCCTCGCCGAGGACCAGCACGCGCTCGTCGCGACGCATCTCGACGCGCAGCGCGTCGGTGATCGCCTGCAGGTAGGTCATGGTGCGCGTGGCGCCCGCCGGCGACCCGTCCGCCGAGGCGGCGCCGACGAGGGTCCCCTGCCGAGCGGCTCCGGCCCCCGGCACGACGGCGCCCCGCACCTCGGCCCCTTGCGCGCTCATCGCCCGGCCTCCGGGGCGGCGGCGGGCTCCGGCGGGGCCGGGGCGAAGCCGCTCCACGGCGCGTCGCCGCGGCCGAGCGGGACCGGCTCGTCCGTCGCCCACAGGCCGTCCGTGGCGCCGGCGGGGTCGGGCAGCGGCGTGGCCAGCGCGGCCTCGACCGCGGCGTCGAGTCGCTCGAGCACCCGGGCCCGGACCGCGTCGACGTCGACGCCCGCCCCGCGGAGCGTCGCCTCGTACGTGGCGATCGGATCGCGTCCGCGCCACGCCTCCAGCAGGGCGGGGTCGACGTAGCGCGCGTCGTCGTGGGAGCCGTGGCCGTGCATCCGCATCGTCCGGGCCTCGATCAGCGTCGGGCCGTCGCCGCGCAGCGCCCGCTCGCGCGCCGCGTGGGTGACCGCGAAGACCGCCTCGACGTCGTTGCCGTCGACGACGACGCCGGGCATGCCGTAGGCGGCCGCGCGCTCGGCCGGCGGGACCGCGAACTGCGCGCTCGTCGGCGTGGAGTACGCCAGGCCGTTGTTCTCGCAGACGATCACGACGGGCTCCTTGCGCAGGCCCGCGAAGTTCATCGCCTCGTGCCACGCGCCGGGGGACGTCGCGCCCTCGCCGAAGAACGTCAGCGCCACGCGGCGCTCCCGCCGCAGCCGGAACGCCATCGCCATCCCGACGGCGACGACGAACATGTCGGGCAGCATCGAGACCATCCCGACGACGCCCTTGCGCGGATCGCCGAAGTGGACGTTGCCCTCGCGACCGCGGCTCAGGCGGTTGTCGCGCCCCAGGTGGTGCCGGATGATCTCGGTCAGGTCGGTGCCGCGGACGAGGTGCGCGCCCATGTCGCGGATGAGCGGCGAGCAGATGACGTCGTCGGGACCCAGCGCGAACGCGGCGCCGACCGGGATCGCCTCCTGCCCGTGGCCGTCGTAGAACGAGCCCGGGGTGCGGCCCTGCTTGTAGAGGGCGACGCCGCGCTCCTCGAAGGTCCGCATGCCGACCATGAGCTCGAGCAGCGCCTCGCGGTCGGCGAGGGTCAGGCGGGGCGCCGTCGAGGGCCGGTCGTCCGTCCGGGGGACGGCGCCGGGCGGGTGCTCGGACGCGGCGTCCGGGGCGCGGTCGGGGGTCGGCGGATGGGGGTCCTCGACGAGCACGGCGCGACCGATCATGGCGCACCGGCAGCCCCTCCGGAAGCCCGCTCGGAGGCGAGGAATCCCTGCGTACCACGGGCTTTTCGCCGGTACGGTCGAGGGTACGAACCCCGGTACCGCGACCCGGTGACCGTGTGTCGCAGGACACGGTCACCGGGGTCGGCGGCGGGGCCGGACGGGACGGGACGGAGGGTCGCCGGTGTCGACCGGGTGGGCGGGACGAACGCGGACCGATGGACGCCGGTGTCGACCGGGGGACGGGACGACGGCGGGGGAGGGACGGCCCCGCCGGGCCCGGGCTCGCGGCGGCCTGCCGCGAGCCGGGACCCGGGCCCGCGACGGTCCGCCGCGGGCCCGGGCCCGCTCAGCCGCGGTCCTCGATGGCGGCCAGCTCGGTCGCCACGGGGTCGTTGGTGAGGTACGGGTCGACCGGGGCCTCGGGCGCCGCGGCGCGACGCCGGAGGTCCGTCGACAGCGACCGCGGCGCCGGCGCCGGGTCCGCGGGGAACCGGGTGTGGTGCTCGGGGTGCTTCGTCTGGTAGTCGACCATCGCCTGCACCAGGCGCGGCTCGCTGAACCGCGGGCCCCAGAGCTGCACGCAGATCGGCAGGCCGGCCTCCGTGGACGTCTTCCCGACCGGGAAGTTCACCATCGGCCACGACAGGTCGTTGGCGATCTGGTTGTAGCGCCGCAGCGGCAGGCCGTCGCCCGAGTTCGCCGGGTTGCGCTTGCCGACCTCGGCGCCGATCGACATCACGAGCATGAGGTCCACGCCCGCGTCGTCCAGGCTCTTCTGGTAGTTGTCGATGAGCAGGCGACGGCGGCGCTCGCCCTCGCGACGGGCGCCGTTCGTGACCCCGCCGACGAGGTTCGCCTGCGCCTCGAGGGTGACGGGCACCGGCGGGTTGGCGTCCGCCGGGGCGGCTCCGGCCCGGCGGCCGTACTGCGCCGTCAGGGTCGCCTGCACCGTGGGGGACTGCGTCGCCGCGTACGCCTGGATCGCCTCGATGTAGCTGATCTCGGCCCGGTTGGCGAAGACGACCGCGTTGCGCGGGGTGACCTCGGTGCCGTCGATGGTCTCGAGCACCGCGGGGTTGAGGTAGTACGGGTTGTCGCCGTCGAGGTACTTCGACTCCTTCGTCCCGTAGTCCGTGATGTCGCAGCCGCGGAACTCCTTGACGGTGGCGCCCATCGCCTCGAGCTCGCCGCGGACGCGGTCGAACGCGGCCTTGTGGTCGGCGTCGTAGAGGGACTGCGGCGACTCCTTGACGACCGTCGACGTCAGGACGAGCGCGCCGGAGGAGTTGAAGGAGCGGGTGGTCCTCGTCATCCAGTCCGTCTGCGGGATCCCGATGACGAGGCCGGCCAGCGGCTTGTCGCCGGGGCTCGGCGCGATCGGCAGGACCGGGAACGGGTTCGGCGCGTCGAGCGTCTGCGGATCGCCGAGGGGCTCCGGGCCGGCGATCGCGTTCATGATCATCGCCGCGTCGCGACCGGACCGGCAGATCGGGCCGAGCACGTCGTACGTCGCCGACAGCGGCATGACGCCGTTCATCGAGCCGAGGCCGAGGGACGGCTTGATGGCCGACGCGCCGTTGATCGCGGCGGGCCAGATGATCGAGCCACCGGTCTCCTCGCCGATCGCGGCGGCCGCGAGGCGGTTGATCGGCGCGGCGCCCGAGCCCTGGCTCGAGCCGCCCGGGACGTAGTCCTTGTTCCAGGCGTTGCCCGCGAAGTTGCCGGCGATGGCCCCGGAGAACGCGGAGCAGATCGTGTGGCCGATCAGCACCACCCCGAGGGTCCGCAGGCGGTCGACGGCGGTGGCGTCCTCGAGCGCGACGTTGTTCGCGAACGCGGGCGTGCCGTTGCCGGCCGTGCGCCCCGCGACGCCGACGGAGTCCTTGACGGCGATCGGGACGCCGCAGAGGTACGGCTGGGCCGGGCCGAGACCGCTCTTGGCCGCGTCGAGCGCGTCGTCGGCGGCCTTCGCCTGGGCCAGGGCCTCGGTCGTGGCCACGCGGACGAACGTGTTGTAGCCGCCGTTGTCGCCGTAGACCTCGAAGGGCCCGTTGAACTTCGTGATCCGGTCGAGGTACGCCTGCGTCAGCGCGACGGAGGTGATCTCGCGGGCCTGCAGCAGCGAGGCGAGCTCGACGACGTCGTGGTCGACCAGCGGCTTGTTCAGGGCCTTGATCGCCGCGGCGTCGGGGAGGCCGGGCGCGGCCTGCGCCCGGGCGGCACGGGCCGCCGGGACGGCGCCCGGCGCGGCCTTCGCGGAGGCCGGGGACGCCGTCAGCGTCGTGACGAGGACGGCGCCCGCCGCGGCGGCCGCGCCGGTGCGCCCGACGAAGCCGCGACGCGAGAGCCCGGTGGCCTCGTCCTGCTCGGACGCGACGGGGTGCTCGAGGGACGTGGTGAGGAGATCGGAGTCGTGCATGCGTTCAGCCCTTCTCGGTCGACGCCGGGGCCGGCGCGATGGTCACGGTGCGGCGCGCCGTCGTCCGGCGGCCGTCGGTGTAGCGGGCGCTGACCCGGAGCGACGCGCGGGTCCGCGACCGGCGGCCGATCACCTGACGGCCGGTGACCGTCGGGGACAGGCGGAGGGTCGTGGTGCCGGGCTTCAGCGTCACGGCGCGCTGCTTCGTCAGACGGCGCAGCACGGTCGCCGCGCGACGGCGGGACGTGGCCCGCCGCTTCATCCGCGCCTCGAGGTGCACGACGACGCGCGCCTTCTCGACGACGGTGATGCGGACGCGCAGGCCGCGGGCGCGGTAGGCCGCCGGGCTGATGCGCGGCAGGGTCGTGACCCGGGGTGCCGGGGCGGGACGGACGACGCCGGACGGCGGGGCCGGCGCGGGCGTGACGCCGGCGCCGCCGCCGATCGCGCCGGGCAGCGCGGGGGCGGGGCCCTCGGGCGGGTTGGCGATGACGGGCGGCCCGGGGTTCGGGGCACCGGGCGCGGGCTTGACGGTGAGGTCGGCCAGGTCGTAGGGCAGGACGTACGTGCTCTGCTTGACGTTCCAGGGCACGGTCAGCGGGGTGTCGAAGACGACGCCGGAGTCCGCGGGCATGATGCCCATGGAGTACGGGGCCGCCCAGGCGATGGTGAGGAAAGGCATGGTTCTGGGTCCGTTTCGGGCTTAGCGGCCGGCCTCGCGCATGGCCTCTTCGTAGATGAGCGGGTCGTTGCTCTGGAGCGGCTCGACCTCGAGGTTCTCCGTGCGCTCGGAGCGGCGCCGCCCGATGCCGGACGCGGTCAACGGCTCCATGTCGACGGGGACGCGCTGGTGCCAGTCCGTGGCGGCCTGGTAGTCGAGCGCGGCCTGCACGAGCATCGACGTGGTGTCGCGGGGCCCGAGGAACTGGGCGGTGATCGGCATGACGGTGCTCGGGGTGGAGCCGTCGTCGGCCGAGAAGCCGATCGGGAACGAGACCATCGGCCACGCCAGGGCGTTCGGGCCCTGGAAGAAGCTGCGGTAGACGGGCAGGTTGCCGCGGAGGGTCACCTTCGCGCCGAACGTCGCGACGAGCATGAAGTCCACGCCGTCGTCGTCGAGCGCCGCCTTGTAGTTCGCGGCGAGCTGCCGGCGACGACGCTCGCCCTCGCGGCGCGCACGGGAGGAGATGCCGGCGTTGAAGGCCGCGGCGCTCGCGAAGGATCGCACGGGGGCCGTCCCCCGACCGTAGTTCGCGAGGAGCCGCAGGGCCTGGGTCGGAGACCGGGTTGCCGCGAACTCCGCGACCGCCTCGACGTACCGGGTGTCCGCCCGGTTCGAGCTGACGACGGCGGTCGACGGGGTGATCGCCGTCCCGTCGACGGTCTCGAGGGTCACGACGCCCGTCGACGGGTTGTACGGGTTCTCGGCCGGCAGCCGCATGTTCAGGCCGCGGAAGTCCTTGACGACCGCGCCGAGGTCCTGCAGCTTCGTGCGCAGCGCGTTGAACGCCGCGAGGTTCTCCGCGGAGTACTGGGTCTGCGGCGGCGCCGTGGTCGACGTCGTCATCCAGTCCGTCTGCGGCACGCCGATCGTCAGGCCGGCCAGCGGCTTGGCGGTGCGGCGCGGGGTGATCGGCAGCGCCTCGGTCACGGGGGACGAGAGCGTCTGCGGGTCGTTGACGGGGTCCGGGCCCATCATCGCGTTGAGGATCAGGGAGGCGTCGGCCATCGACCGCGTGATCGGGCCGATGACGTCGACGCCCGGGCTCAGCGGCATGACGCCGGCGACGGACGCGGTGCCGAGCGCGGGCTTGATCGCGGAGGCGCCGTTGGCGGACGCCGGGACGATGATCGAGCCGCCGGTCTCCTCGCCGATGGCGGCGGCGGCCAGGCGGGCCATCGCGGCCACGCCCGACCCCTGGCTCGAGCCGCCCGGGACGTAGCGGTGGTTCCACGCGTTGCCGGCGAAGGTGCCGGCGATGGAGCTCGAGTACTCCGAGCAGACGGTGTGGCCGAGGAAGACGACGCCCTGCTCGCGGAGCCGGGCCATCGCGGGCGGGTCCTCGATGCCGACGTTGCCGACGAAGGCGGTGGACCCGTTCTGGGCGGGCTGGCCCTTCAGGCCGATGGAGTCCTTGACGCCGATCGGGATGCCGCAGAGGTACGGCGCGGCGGGCCCGCCCTTGCGGGCGGCCTGCAGCCGCGCGTCGGCGGTCTTCGCCCCGGCGAGCGCGCCGTCGCGGTCGACGCGGACGAACGCCCCGTAGGCGCCGTTGTCGTCGTACGTCTCGAACGCGCCGTTCAGCGCGTCGATCCGCTCGAGGTACATCGTCGTCAGGTCGACGGACGTCAGCTCGCCGGCCTGCAGGAGCGCGGCCAGCTCGACGATCTCGAGATCGACCGTGCGGAGCTTCTCCGCCTCGAGCCGCGCCTTGACCGCGGCGACGCTGGGGAGGCCCGGCAGCGCGTCGGTGTCGGCGGCGCGCGCCGCGGGGGCGAGGGCACCGGAGGCCAGCAGGGCGCCGGCCGCTCCGGCGACGGAGGCGCGGCCCACGAAGGACCGTCGGCTCAGGCCGGTGGGGGCCGTGTCGACGTCGAGGACGACGTCGTCGACCGTGTCCGCGGTGACGGATGATTCTCGCATGGAGGAGGACCTCGTGAGGAGGGGGCGCGGCGCTCGGGGCACCGCTCGGAACGACAGGGACGCTACGAACGGGCACCTCGCCGCCCACTGTCCCGATGGCGTACGTGGCCGCTCCGGGCTTTCACCATCGTGCGAACGCGTGCGCCGTACCCCACCCCTTCGTCCATACGACCACGACCGAACAGCGTCCGTTCACGGCGTGTCCCTCCACACGGCGGCGGGGGAGGCGAGCCGGAACGGCCCGTCCATCCGGAGGGCGGGGCGTCCCGCGTGGGTCGTCCGAATGGCCGGAACGGCGCATCGCGTCTCACTTGCGGCCCGTTCCGGGGCAGCGTCCGGCGAGTGGTCGGCCGCGAGCGGTCGGCCGATACTCGTGTGGGGCGAGGGTCCGTCGGGTCGCCGGCCTGGCGGCCCGCCGGTGCACGCCGGGCGTGCCGGGCGTGCCGGGCGGGCGTGCCTGGGCGGGCCGACGAGCGGGGCGGGGCGGGGCGGGACGGTTCGCTGTCGTAGTTCGGCGTCTCCGGGACGGCGAAGCACGACACCGATCCCGGCACCCGGTGCCCGCGGCGACCCGGACATGGGGCGGCCGCCCGCCGCGACCTCGCGGCGCTCAGCGCGTCAGGCGGTCCCGCAGCGCGCTCGCGCAGGCGCGGTTCGCGCCGTAGACGGTCCACGTGCCCAGCGTCCCCGCGCGGAGCGCTCCGCGCGGCGGGGTCGGCAGGCCGCGGCCGTTGTCGGCCTTGTCGAGGATGAAGCCGCGGGCGACCTCCTCGGACGAGGGCAGCAGCGTGATCCGCGGGTCGCCCGCACGGGTCGCCGGGTCGTCGCCCGGGCGGGGCAGCGCCTGCACGGAGGGCGGGCGGTCGGCGAGACCGCCGCCCTGGCCGAGCCACAGGAGGACCTGGGGGACGGCGCGGTGGTTCGGCAGACCGATGGCGGGCTCGAGGCGCTCGAACAGGAGGCCGGGGTCCTCGCGCTCGGCGTCGCGCAGGTCGTCGAGGTCGCCCAGGGAGGCGATGCCCGGCACGGCACCGTCCCCCGATGCGGTGTCGCCGACGCCGACGCCGCACGCCTGCAGCGACGGCCGGACGACCTCGCCCGTCACCGACCGGAGGTCGCCGATCACGCGCTGCTGCAGCGAGAGCGCGGACTGCAGCCGGTCCAGGCGGTTCGCCTGGCTCGGCAGGAAGACGACGAACGCGAGCAACGCGACGACGGCGAACGCCTGCCACGGCCGGCGCCAGCGGTGGTCGGCGTCGAGGTGCCGCCAGCCGAGCAGCCCGGCGGCGGCGAAGACGATGAGCAGCGTGGCGGGGAAGACGAGGTAGCGCGTCAGCAGCGGCAGGCCGGCGGCGGCCAGGACGAAGAAGCCGGCGCCCGCGGCGATCGCGGCGCCGACGCCGAGGACCGCGCGGCGACGCAGGAACGCCAGCGACAGCAGGGCGCCGCCGGCCGCGGCGAGGAGCACGGGCTCGCGGACGATCTCGCCCAGGCGGCGCGGCATCACCGTGACCGCCGAGCCGACGCCCGTGACGCGGTCGAGGTCGGCGGCGTTCTGCTGCGTGCCCGTGAGCGCCTGCAGCGGGTCGCCGGCGAGGACGAGGCCCTCGACGATCCAGCCCAGGGGCGCGATCAGGGACAGGGCGACCAGCGGCAGGAGCGAGCGGACGTCGGCGGCCCCGAGCCAGGTGCGCAGGCGCCCCGCGGCCCGCGGCGCTCCGGTGGCGTCCGTCGACCGGTCCGCACCCGCGGTCCCGTTCCCGCCCGTCGCCGTCGGCGTCGGCCGACCCGTCCGGGGCGCCGCGTCCGTCCGCACGCGCGCGACGACGAGGTACGCGACGTACGCCGCGGCCAGGAGCCACGCCTCGGGGCGCAGCAGGCCGGCGAGGGTGATCCAGGCGATCGTCCGCGCGCCGTTGCGCGGCCTGCGGGTCTCCGCCAGGAGCGCGAGCAGCAGGAAGACCGCGTAGGGCAGGTCGAGGTAGGAGCGCAGGCCGTAGGAGAGGACGGGCTCGCGCGTGAGGACGAGGACCGCCGCGACGACGCCCGCGGCCGTGCCGAACCACGCCGCGCCCAGGCGGAACGTCACGACGCCCAGGGCGCCGAGCCAGAACATCGCGAAGGCGACCAGCGCGGTCTCCGCCCCCCGGCCGACGGCGGGGCCGCCACCGTCGCTCAGCGGCACGAGCAGCCCGGAGAAGAGGTCGCTCAGCGGGTGCGGCGTGGGGGAGAAGAGGCGCTCGAGGTCCGGGCGGGAGCCGCCCGCGAGGAGCTGGCGCATCCAGTCCAGCGACCAGGCGGCGTCGTAGTTCACGAACGCCGTGCGGCCGAACGCGAGCCACACGAGCAGCCCGACGACGCAGGACGCCAGGAGGTGGACGAGGACCGAGGCCGCGCGCGTCCGGGGTCGGGAGAGGCCGTCCATGCGGGGGCGACGGTACCGACATGCGGCGGCGCGGCGCGGGTGCCGGACCCGTTCCGGGGCGGGCGGCGCCCGCTAGCCTGCCGCGGGTGAAGCCCGACGCCGTGCAGCTCCGCGTCCTGGGTGCCCTGCTCGAGAAGCAGCGCACCACCCCGGACGCCTATCCGCTTACGCTGAACGCCCTGCGCGCGGCGTGCAACCAGTCGACGAACCGCGACCCCGTCGTCCGGTACGACGACGTGCAGCTCCGCCACGCGCTC
Organism: Actinomycetota bacterium; assembly: GCA_009699505.1. Taxonomy (GTDB): domain Bacteria; phylum Actinomycetota; class Thermoleophilia; order Solirubrobacterales; family Solirubrobacteraceae; genus Patulibacter. The sequence goes on from WLOB01000049.1 coordinate 14,164, forward strand.
GAGGAGCTCGCGCGCCGGCGCTGGACCCGCTCGGCCGGGGGCTCGCGCGCGGCGAAGTACCGCCACCTGCTCGCGGACACGATGCAGATCCGGCCCGACGAGCAGGCCGTCCTCGCCGTCCTCCTGCTCCGCGGCCCGCAGACCCCGGGCGAGCTGCGCGCCCGGACGGAGCGCCTGCACCGCTTCGGGTCCGCCGACGAGCTCGAGACCACGATCGACCGGCTCATCACCCGCCGGCTCGTCGTCCGCCTCGAGCGCCGCCCCGGCCAGAAGGAGGCACGGGTCCAGCAGGTCATGGGCGGCGACGAGCTGCAGACGGAGGCGGCCGCCACGAGCGGCACCGTCGCCGTCGAGCGCGCCGCGGAGCCGCCGGTGTACCGGGACGACGACGGGCCGTCGGACTTCGACCTGGGCCCCGCGCCGCCGCGGTCCGCCGAGACGGACGCCGGACCCGCGTCGGACGGCGACGAGGAGCCGCCGCCGAACCACCTGGAGGGCCGCGTCGCACAGCTCGAGGGGGAGCTCGAGGACGTCCGGGCCGAGCTGGCGGGCCTGCGCGAGGAGCTCGCGGGGCTGCGGTCGGAGCTCGGGGCCTGAGCGCCGGGATCGCGAGGGCGGGCGGCCGGGACGCTCCGTAGACTCGGCCGGAGTGTCCGCCCCGTCCCTCTACCGCCGCCACCGACCGCGCTCGTTCGCCGACGTCGTCGGCCAGGAACACGTCGTCCGCACGCTCTCGAACGCGATCGAGCAGGACAAGGTCCACCACGCGTACCTGTTCGTGGGCTCTCGCGGGACGGGCAAGACGTCCATGGCGAAGATCCTCGCCGCGTGCCTGAACTGCCAGGGCGACCCGTCGATCCCGGAGACGGAGCGGCGCCCGGGGCCGACCACGGCGCCGTGCGGCCACTGCGAGGCGTGCCGGTCGATCGCGGAGGCGACGTCGATGGACGTCGTCGAGATGGACGCGGCCTCGAACAACTCCGTCGACGACATCCGCGACCTGCGCGACTCCGTCGCCTTCGCGCCCGTCGGCGGGCGCCACAAGGTGTACATCCTCGACGAGGCGCACATGCTGTCCAACGCGGCGTGGAACGCGTTCCTCAAGACCCTCGAGGAGCCACCGCCCCGGACGATCTTCGTGCTCGCCACGACGGAGGCCAACAAGGTCCTCCCGACGGTCGTGGACCGCTGCCACCGCTTCGACTTCCACCGGCCCACGCCGGTGCAGCTCTCGCGCGTCCTCGACCGCGTCGCCCAGCAGGAGTCGATCGACATCGGGCCCGAGGCGGTCGCCCTGGTCGCCCGGCACGCGACGGGCTCGTTCCGCGACGCCCTCGGCACGCTCGAGCAGCTCGTCACGTACGCGGGCGAGGACATCACGACGGACGACGTGCTGTCCGTCCTCGGCGTCGCCGACGCCGAGCTGCTGTTCCGCGCGTTCGACGCGATCGGGTCCGGCGACGCCGCGGCGACGCTGGGGGTCGCCGCCGAGCTCTCCGCCCAGGGCCGCGACCTGCGGCAGGTCACCGTCGACGTCGAGGCGCACGCCCGTGCGCTGCTGCTCGTCCTGATGACGGGCGGGCTGCCCGACGAGCTGCGGATCACCCCGGACCGCGACGAGCGGACGGTCGCCCAGGCCCGGACGCTGTCGGGCGCCACGGTGATCTGGGTCATCGACCTCGTCGCGGCCGCCCTGTCGGCGATGAGCGACGGCGCGGACCCGCGCACGCAGCTCGAGCTGCTGCTCGTCCGCGCCGCGCTGCCGCAGATCGACCCGCAGGCCAAGGCGCTGGCCGCCCGGATCGCCCGCCTCGAGCAGGCCGCCCAGGGCACCGCGCCGCCGCCCCCGCCGGCCATCCCCGTCGCCGCGCCGCAGGCGCCGGCGGCTCCCGCGCCGCGGGCCGCACCCCCGGCCGCACGCGCACCCGCACCCTCGGCCGCACCCGCACCCGCACCC
>WLOB01000490.1 GCA_009699505.1 Actinomycetota bacterium
GTCTCCGAGGTCAACCAGAACCAGCACCGCGAGGAGCGCCACGCGCGGTTCATCAACGACCGCGTCCACGGCAACATCCAGAACGACGGCACGTTCTCCGTCGTCCCGCGGATGCGCGGCGGCGTCACGACCCCGTCCGAGCTGCGCCGGATCGCCGACGTGGCCGAGCAGTTCGAGGTGCCCCTCGTGAAGGTCACCGGCGGGCAGCGGATCGACCTCCTCGGCATCAAGAAGGAGGACCTGCCAGCCGTCTGGGAGGCTCTCGACATGCCCTCGGGCCACGCGTACGCGAAGTCCGTCCGCACCGTGAAGACGTGCGTGGGCACCGGCTTCTGCCGCTTCGGCCTGGGCGACTCGCTGAACGCCGGGATCGAGCTCGAGCAGATGATCGAGGGGCTCTACACCCCGCACAAGGTGAAGCTCGCCGTGTCGGGCTGCCCCCGCAACTGCGCCGAGTCGCTCATCAAGGACATCGGCATCGTCGCCATCGAGGGCGGCTGGGAGATCTACGTCGGGGGCGGCGGCGCCGGCACGATCAAGAAGGGCGAGCTGCTCGCGACCGTCGCGACGAAGGACGAGACGCTGCGGACGGCCTGCATCTTCCTCCAGCACTACCGCGAGAACGCGGAGTACCTCGAGCGCACGATGCCGTTCGTCGAGCGGGTCGGGCTGGGGTCGATCCAGGCCGCGGTGCTCGACGAGGAGAGCGGCGAGCCGGCCGCGCTGTTCGAGCGGTTCAAGATCGCCAAGGCCGCGTCGGACCCCGACCCGTGGCGCGAGCGCCGCGCGCCGGCGGTGCCCAAGCAGTTCGAGGAGCTCGACTCGGAGGCCACCCCGATCGGCCCGCCCGAGGGTGCGGAGGTCACCGCCTCCGGCGGCGGCGTCGCCCCGTCGCGGCCGCTCGTCGTCCACCGGGTCGAGGGCGGGCGCACCGCGCCGTCCGCGAAGGCCCCCGCCCGTCAGGAGACGCCCGATGCGTGAGCTGCGCACCGAGGGCACCGTCGTGGACGGGCCCGTCGCCGAGGTGGGCACGACGCCCGCCGCCGAGCGGTTCACCGGCATCGCCGACGCCGCGAGCCTGCGGGCCGCCGGGTTCACCGACGTCGGCGCCGCCGCGGACGTCCCGGCGCTCGAGGGTCGCAGCGCCACCGTCGACGGCCGGCGCGTCGCGGTCTTCCGGCTGCCGACGGGCTACGCCGCCACGGACGCCGCGTGCCCGCACAAGGGCGGGCCGCTGTCGGACGGCCTCGTCGCCGACGGCTGCGTCACCTGCCCGCTGCACAACTGGCGCCTGGACCTGACGACGGGCCAGGTGCAGGGCGACGACACCGTCGTGCCGATCCACGACGTGCTCGTCCTGGACGGTCGCCTCTGGGTCCGCATCGCCGCGGACGCCGGGCCCGCGCCCGCCCCCGCGCCGCGGGTCACCGCCGGGGACGCCGCGCGGCTGTGGGACCCGACCGCGTCGGGTGCGACGAGCCGGGCGGCCGAGAGCGCGCCGAGCCTGGCCGACGGGCCCGGCGGCCGGCCCGCCGACGACGCGGCGGCCACGTGAGCGAGGAGCGCACCGTCCGGACGGCCTGCCCCTACTGCGGGGTCGGCTGCGGCCTGAAGGCCACGGTGGCCGGCGGGCGCCTGCTGCGCGTGGAGGGCGACGAGGACCACCCCGTCAACCGCGGCCGCACGTGCGCCAAGCCCGTCGCGCTGCCGTCGGCCGTCCACGCCCGCGACCGCGCGACGGTCCCGCAGCGCCGCGACGTCCCGGACGGCCCGTGGCGCGACGTGTCCTGGGACGAGGGCATCGACTGGGCCGCCGGGCGCCTGCGCTCCATCGTCGAGGAGCACGGCCCGGAGGCCGTCGCCTTCTACGTCTCCGGCCAGCTGATGACGGAGGACTACTACGTCGTCAACAAGCTGGCGAAGGGGTTCATCGGCACGAACTCCGTCGACTCGAACTCGCGGCTCTGCATGAGCTCGGCGGTCGCCGGCTACAAGGCGACGTTCGGCTCGGACGGCCCGCTCCCGAGCTACGACGACCTCGACGAGAGCGACTGCATCCTGCTCCTGGGGTCCAACACGGCGGCGTGCCACCCCATCGTCTGGTCGCGCATCAAGGCGGCGCAGGCGCGGGCGGACCGGCCGTGCCAGGTCATCGTCGTCGACCCACGCCGCACCGTCACCGCGCAGGCCGCCGACCTGCACCTGCCCGTCCTCCCCGGCGGCGACGTGCCGCTCGTCCTGGGGATGCTCCACGCGATCGTCCGCGACGGCCTGACGGACGAGCGCTACCTCGCGGACCACACGGAGGGCTGGGACGAGCTGCGCGCCCAGGTCGACGAGTGGCCCGTGGAGCGCGCCGCCGCGGCCTCCGGCGTCGACGCCGCGCTCATCGAGGACGCCGCGCGGCGCTTCGCGACCGCCGGCGCCGCCATGACCTGCTGGACCATGGGCGCGAACCAGTCCACCGCCGGCACGGACAAGAACCGCGCGCTGCACGCGCTCTGCCTCGCCACGGGCCAGCTCGGCCGGCCCGGCGCGGGCCCCCTGTCGCTGACGGGCCAGCCCAACGCGATGGGCGGCCGCGAGGTCGGCGGGCTGGCGAACCTGCTGCCGGGCTACCGCAACGCCGCGTCCCCGGAGGACCGCGAGGCCGTCAACACCTTCTGGCGCCTGCCCCCGACCGCGGCGGGCGTCTCCGAGCGCCCGGGGCTCGTCGCCACCGACCTCGTCGACGCGCTGCACGACGGGACCGTGAAGGCCGTGTGGATCATGGCCACGAACCCCGCGGTCTCCCTCCCCGACAGCGCGAAGGTCCACGAGGCGCTGCGCCGCGCGGAGCTCGTCGTGGTCCAGGACGCCTACCACCCGACGGAGACCACGGCGTTCGCCGACCTCGTCCTCCCCGCCGCCGCGTGGCCCGAGAAGGCCGGCACCACCACGAGCTCCGAGCGTCGCGTCACCCTCATGCGCAAGGCGATCGACCCGCCGGGCGAGGCGCTGCCGGACTGGCGCATCCTCGCCCGCCTGGCCGCCGCGCTCGGCTGGGAGGACGCGTTCTCCTGGCCCGACGCCGCCGCGGTCCACGCCGAGTTCGTGAGCCTGACCGCCGGGCGCGTCTGCGACCAGACCGGCATCACGCACGGCCGGCTCGGTCGCGACGGCAGCGTCCGCTGGCCGTTCACGACCGCGGACGCCGAGCGCGCCGACCGCCTGCGCCGCCGTGCCGCGCTGACGGACGACCTGCCGCCCGAGGTGCTCCGCGCCGACGCCGAGGCGCCCGAGCGCGCGCACCACA
>WLOB01000491.1 GCA_009699505.1 Actinomycetota bacterium
CTCGAGGGTCGCGATGCGGTCCACCGCGGCCGCCAGCGTCGTCGAGCCGACGTCGCGCGCCTCGTTCAGGCGTCGGTCGAACTGGTACGGCGACATCCGCACCGCCTTCGAGATCTGGTTGCGGTCCTCCCCCGCCTCCAGCCGCCGCGCCATCTCGAGCGCCTGGCGCATCCGCGACTGCAGGACGCCGGTGAGCCGGGCCAGCTGCTCGCCCTGGCTGCGCAGCGCCAGGTAGGCGGCCACGGCGGTCTGGCGGTCGCCGGCCATGATCGCGTCGACGAGGCCCCAGACCTGCTGCTCAGCGGCGTCGGCGACCGCGCCCTCGACCTCGGAGGTCGACAGCCGGGCGCCTGGGCCGTACTCCAGGGCGAGCTTCTCGAGCTCGCGCTCCAGGCGGACGCGCCGCTCGCCGACCTGCGCGACGAGGGCCTGGGCCCCGGCGCCGTCGAGCTCGATGCCGAGCTGCTCGGCGCGCTCCTTCGCCCAGCGCGGCAGGTCGCGGGCCTTCAGGGCGGCCTCGAGGACGATGGCCCCGCCGATCTTCTCGACGGTCGCCCCCAACGGCGCCGGCGCCCGGAGCTTCTTGTCCTCCATCGCGACGAAGGCGACCGTGGTCGTCTCGCGGTCGAGGACCTTGAGGACGGGGACGATGCGGGCGGCGACCTCGTCGTCCTTCCACCGCTCGACGCCGTCGATGAGGACGAACCGCCGCCCCAGGCCGAGCGTCATGGCCGAGAGGGTGTCGGCGATCGCGGCGGGCGTCGCGGCGTCCCCGTCGAGGTGCTCGACCCCCTCGGCGCCGACCTCGGCCTCGGCGGTCGCCTTCAGGCGCGAGCGCCGCTCGGCGACCCGGTCGTGGTCGTCGCCGTGGATCAGGTAGGCGGGGAGCCACGCGGTCATCGCGGCCCAGGGTACGCGCTCACGGTCCGCCGCCGCGCGCCCGCGCGACCTCGAGGCCGCCGGGGCCCGACGTGACGCCGACCGTGCCGTCGCGGTCCGTGCGACGGAGGGGGACGGCGGCGTCGCGGACCGCGTCCACGGTCGGGGGCGACGGGTGCCCGTAGCCGTTGTCCGCGCCGACCTGGGCCACCGCCACCCGGGGGCGCAGGGCCTCCAGCAAGCGGGGGACGTCGTCGTCCGCGCTCCCGTGGTGCGGCAGGACGAGCAGGTCGACGGGCCCGCCGGCCGCGGTGCGCAGCGGGACGCCCTCGCGGTCGCTCGGCAGCAGCACGCGGACGCCGCCCACGGTCGCGCGCACGACGACCGCCCGATCGTTGGGGTCCTCCCCCGCCGGCGGCGGACCCGACCGCGGCGGGGGCCACCGCAGCTCGGCGCGGAGCGGGCCGGCCGTGAGCCGGAGGCCGGTCCGCGCGGGGACGACGCGCCCGCCCGCGGCGGCGACGATGGACGCCGCCACCGCGGTCGGCGGGTCGTCGTGCCCGCCCCGCCCGTCGACGAGCAGCGACGGGCGCAGCCGGGAGGCCACGGCCGGGGCGCCGCCGGTGTGGTCCGCGGCCGCGTGCGAGAGGACGAGGGCGTCGAGGCGGGTGACGCCCTGCTCGGCCAGCCGGTCGAGGACGCGCCCGTCCGCCGGCCCGGCGTCGACGAGGATCGTCGCGCCGCCCTCGCGCAGCAGCGTGGCGCTGCCCTGCCCCACGTCGAGGACGGCCACGCCGTCGCCGGCCAGGACGCGCGTGCCCGACGGCCCGGCGTCCGACGCCCCGCCCACGGTGGCCCCGACCGCGAGCAGCGCCGCCGTCGCGGCCGCCCCGACCCGGACGCCGCGACGGCGCGCGGCCCGCAGGAGCCGGCGTCCGGTCCCGGAGCGGGCCGCCCACCGCCGGGCGAGGTCCTGCCCGCGCACGAGCCACGCGGGTCGTCCGACGAGCGCGAGGGCGACGAGGAGCGCGAGGACCGGGACCGTCGCCGCGAGCGGTCCGGGCCGGACGACCGCCCACCCCGGGGAGGCCGCCCAGGTCGCCACGCCCGTCGTCCAGTCGAGGAACGGGACCGTCGCGCGCACGAGGACGCCGCTGACGGGCGCGCCCTCCGGTCCGAGCACGCCGGCGACCATCCCCAGCCACGTCACGGGCGCGACGACCGGCTCGACGAGGACGTTGGCGGGGAGGCTGGTCAGGGACACGTCGCCGACGCCCGCCGCGAGCACCGGCGCCGTGGCCAGGCCGGCGCCGAGGGGCACCGCGGCGGCGGCGCCCAGCCATCCCGGCCACCCGGCACGGCGGGCGAGGGCGGTGAGCGGCGCGACGAGCACGAGCAGCCCGACGACGGCCGCGAAGCTCAGCTGCCACCCCAGCTGGCCCGGGGAGGAGGGGTCGACGAGGACCGTGGCGATCGCCGCCAGGAGCAGCGCCCACCAGCGGTCCGGTGCGCGGCCCAGCCCGAGGGCGAGCAGCGTCAGCACGCCCGTGACGCCGGCCCGCCGGATCGACGGCCCCGCGCCGGCCAGCGGGACGTAGGCCACGACGGCGACGAGCGCCCAGCCGATCCGCCACGGGCGCGAGAGGCCGCAGAGCGCCGCGACGCCGATCGCGAGCGCGGCGACGAGGGCGACGTTCTGCCCGCTCGCCGCGACGAGGTGGGACAGGCCGCTGCGCCGGAAGGCCTCCTCCTCCGCGTCGGTGAAGTCCTCGTCCTGCCCGAGCACCATGCCGCGCAGGAGGGCGGTCCGCGGGCCCGGGGTCCCGGCGGCGTCGGCCCCGGTCGCACCCGGCGCGGTCAGCGTGCGCTCCGCCCGCTCGCGGAAGCGGTCCACCGCGCCGCGCCAGCCGCCGCGGCGGCCCGCGACGCCGACGATCGCAGCGTCGAGGGTGAGGGCGATGCCCCTCGACCGTGCGCCGACGGCCCCCTCGCTCACGGGCCGCAGCCGCCCGCGGACCCGCACGAGCCGTCCCGGCACGAGCTCCGGGGCCGCCGCCGCCACGCCGGTCCGCAGCTGAACCGTCGCGCCGCGCAGCCGCGCCGTGGTCCGCCAGCGACCGTCGAGCGCCCGGTCGGCGGCCTCGAGGACCTCGACGGGCTCCCGCGGGCCGACCGCTGCCCCCTGTGCCAGCGGGGCGTGTGCGGTCCGGGCGGCGTCGGCCTGGCGCCAGACCCCCGCGACGGACGCGAGCAGCACCGCGACCACCGCGGCCCCCGCCCAGGCGTGCCGCGGCTGCGTCGCCCACGCGGCCGCGGCGAGGAGCGGCAGCAGCGCCGGCCAGCGCGGGGCGAGGACGAGCGCCACGGCGACCGCCAGCGCGACGTGGTGCTGGGGCCACCGCCGGAACGTC
>WLOB01000492.1 GCA_009699505.1 Actinomycetota bacterium
GCTCCGTCGAGCAGCCGCCCGACGACGCCGTCGGCCTGCGCCCCGGCCGCGGGCTCCTACCGCGCGGCCCAGGCGTCGGTCCGCCGGCTCCAGGCCACGTCGAAGGCGCTGGCCCGCCAGGCCCGGACCCGCTCCGCCGGCTCCGGCGCGAAGGCGCTCCGGACGAAGCGCGCCCGCACCGCCAAGCAGCTCAAGGCCGCGCAGAAGCGCCTCGCCGCCGCGAAGCGCACCCGCGACGCGGCCTGCTGAGCGCCGGGACCGCCCGGGCCCCGACCCCGCTCAGGCGGCGGTCGGCGCCCGGCGCTCGGCCGCGGCGGCCACCGTCGCCAGGGCCTTCAGCAGCACGGGGTTGAACGTCTCGGGCAGCATCGTCACCGCGCCGTGGGTGCCGGGCGCCTCGAAGGTCGGGGCGCCCAGGCTCTTGGCCAGCGCGTGCTGCTTGCGCGGCGGGACCGTCGTGTCGTCACGGGTGACGACGACGGCGGAGGGGACGGTCAGCGAGCCGTTCCACGGCCGGGAGTCGAAGCGGCCGAGCTCGCGGCCGGCCTCGGCGATCGACACGGACGAGCCGCGCCCGAGCTCGGCGGCCTGCCAGTCCGTGCCGCGGCCGCCCTCCTCGCCCATGAGCACCATCACGCGGCGCCAGATCCCCTCGGGCGACAGGCCGAGCAGCAGGCGCAGGCCCGACATCCCGCTCCAGAGCAGCCGCAGGCGGCGCTCGGACCAGTCGTTCGCGGTCGCGCACAGCACGATGCCGGTGACGATCCCGGGGTGGTGCCGCGCGACGAGCTGGGTGACGGCGCCGCCGAGCGAGTAGCCGACGACGATCGCGGGCCCGGCGTCGAGCGCCTCGAGCACGGCCGCCGCGTCGTCCGCGCAGTCCTGCAGGCGGAACGGCTCGGGCGTCCGCAGGCCGCGACCGTGGCCGCGGAGGTCCATGGCGATCACGCGGTGACCGGCGGCGTGCAGGTCGTCGTACGTGGTGAACCAGTTGAGGTCGGCGGCGAACATCCAGCCGTGGAGCAGGAGGACGGTCCCGGCGTCGCTCCCGCCCTCGGCGGGGCCGGTGTCCCGGACGAAGAACTCGCCGCGGCCGGGCACGTGCAGCAGGCGGCCGGGCGGCAGGGCGACGGGCGGCTCGGGGATCACGACGTGGTCGTCGGACGCGCGGGCGGCGCGCCGGAACCGGGGGACGAGCGCCTGGGCGGCGATGGTGCGGGCCATCCGTGGATGCTAGGCGGTCGCGATCCCGCGCCGTGCGGGCGATCTCACGCCGGAGGGCGCATGCGGATCGGGCCGACCGGGCAGGGCCGCGGCCCCGGACGTCCCCGGGAACGCGAGAGGCCCGCCGAATGGCGGGCCTCTCGATCCTGCTGTCCGTCAGGCGCGAGCGCCGGACGGAACGAAGTCGGGTGTCTTAGATGACGTCGACGTTCGTGGCGTTGGGGCCCTTGGGGCCGGTCTCGGCGTCGAAGGAGACCTTCGCGCCCTCGGCCAGGGTCTTGAAGCCCGTGCCGTTGATGGCCGAGTGGTGGACGAAGAGATCCTTGCCGGCCTCATCGGGCGTGATGAACCCGAAGCCCTTCTCCTCGTTGAACCACTTAACGGTGCCTGTGGCCATGTGATGTCCCTCCGTGGGGTGTTGTGTTGTGCAACGGCGCGGAGGGTGCTGATGCAACGACTGCGAACGCTGGCACTGCTTCGCCGGACCGGATGGCCCAGCACTTACGGGAGGGAGCATGGCACATATCGCGGGGAGTGCAAGACAGGACCGCAAGACGGATCCCCTGTGCGGACGGGCGGACGACCTCGCGGGGCCCGCCGGATAGCGTCCCGCCCATGCGCACCACGCTCGCCGGCGCCCCCTCCGCGTTCGAGGGCGGGCTGCTGCCGCTGGGGTCCGGCACGTGGGCCTGGATCCAGCCCGACGGGGGCTGGGGCGAGGCCAACGCCGGGCTCGTCGTGGGCGACGGCGCGTCCGCGGTGGTCGACACGCTGTGGGACGGGCGCCGCTGCCGCGAGATGCTGGCCGCGATGGCGGCGCCGACGGCGGGCGCGCCCGTCCGGCTCGCCGTGAACACGCACGCGGACGGCGACCACTGGTGGGGCAACGCGGAGCTGCCCGCCGACGCGCGGATCGTCACGTCGGCCGAGGCGCGCACCGCGATGGACGAGGAGGAGTCGCCGCGCGGGATGGCCCGGCTGCGCCGCCTGACCGGGCTCTCGGGCCGGCTGCCGGGCCGCGCGGGCGAGATGGGCCGCTACGTCCGCGGGATGCTCGAGCCGTTCGACTTCCGCCACGTCGAGCTGCGGCTGCCCGACGACGTCTTCCACGGGACGGCGACGGAGGAGGTCGGCGGCCGCGAGCTGCTGCTGCGCACGCTCGGCCCGGCGCACACGGTCGGCGACCTCGTCGTCCACGTCCCCGACGCCGGCGTGCTCTTCGCCGCCGACCTGCTCTTCGTCGGGGTGACGCCCGTCATGTGGGCCGGCCCGGTCGAGTCGTGGATCGCGGCCCTCGACGCGATCCTCGCCACGGACGCCGACACGATCGTCCCCGGCCACGGGCCCGTCGGCGGTCCGGAGGAGGTGCGGGCGATGCGGGACTACTGGGCGTGGCTCGCGGGGGCGGTCGCCGCGCAGCACCGCATGGGGCACCGGGCGCTCGAGGCGACGATCGCGATCCTGCGCGACCCGGACGCCGCGGCCTACCGCCGGTGGCTCGTCCCGGAGCGGACGCTGATCAGCGTCACCGTGATGCAGCGCGGGCTGGCCGGCGAGGGCCCGCTGCCGCGCACCACGGCGGTGCGCGCCGCGCTGTTCGACCAGGTGGCGTCCGTCCGGCGGGCGCTGCGGGACGACGCGGGCTGAGGGGGCGACCGGGCGCGCCGCCCGTCACCTCGCGGTCGGACGCAGCCGCAGGACCGTCGTCCGGGTCGCCGCGTTGCCGGCCGCGTCCGTCGCGGTCGTGCGGACGCGGAGCCGCAGGGGCCGCCCGGACCGCAGGACGCGCCGGGCCCGCGCGTCGAGGGGGACCCCCACGGAGCCGCTCAGGCGGCGGAACGTCAGGCGGGCGGTGCGCCGCCGCTCCCGACCCAGGGCGCGGACCCGGACGAGCACCCGTGCGGGCTCGTCGGCGCCCACCCGCAGGCGGACGACCCGCGCGCGCCGCGACGGGCGCGGTGCGGCGACGACGGTCCGCGGGGCGCGCCGGTCGCGGATGGCGGACCCCGGCGCGGGGGCACCGGGGTCCGGCGTGGCGCCGACC
>WLOB01000493.1 GCA_009699505.1 Actinomycetota bacterium
CCCGGTGGTGTCGCCTACCGGCGACACCACCGGGGCCACCAGCAGCACCCCGCACCCGCCCCACGGCGGGTGCGGCCGTTCCCGGGGACGGGCAGCGGGGCGGTCGTCCATCGGCGGGGCCCGATCGACGCCGACCCACACCGGGCCGCCCCCTCGGGCGACGGTCCGCCGCGCCGGGCCGGGCCCGATCCGGGCCACGGACGCGTGCTCCGCTCCGACCCGGGTAGGCACGCGCCGTGTTCCTCTTCTTCTCGAACGGCCTCGGATGCGTCGGGTCCATCGTCCTGTCCGTCGCGCTCACCCTCCTCCTGCTGCTCGTGCTGCAGGCCCTCTGATCCCGGTCCGACCGCAGTCCGGACGGCGCCGGTCGGGAGCGCCCGCCCGGCCGACGGATCGATCCCGGAGATCGCACCTGACCTTCGCGGCCCGGCCGCGTTCCACCTGCGACGGACCGGGCGGGGCACGCCGCCCCGGCTCGTCGTCCAACCGGAGCAGCAGAGGAGCACCATGACCCCGACCGACGTCACCGCAGCCCCCGTCGTTCACGATCCACGCCGGCAGGGCCCCGGCCCCGGCGCCCGCGTCCGTGCCGCACGCGTCGCCGGCGACCTCAGCCGCGAGGGCCTCGCGGCCCGCATCGGCAGCTCGGCGCGCACCATCCGGCGCATCGAGGACGACCAGCGACAGGCCACGCCCGCCGAGCTGCGCAGCATCGCCGCCGCCTGCGGCGCGCCCGAGTGGTTCCTCTCCCACGGCTGGCAGGGCTGGGAGCTCGTGGGCGACCGCTGAGCCGCACCGGTCGGGTCCGGACCCGACCGGGCGGGACCAGCGCCGGTCCCGGGGGCCGACTGTCGCGCCCCGGGGCCGGCAGCGCGCCCTGCCGCGAGCCCCCGGGGCGCACCCCGGCCGGGCCGTCGAGCCCCCGGGGGGCCCGGTCCCGGGCCCGGCGCATTCCGGGGCCCCCCCGTGGGTAGCGACCCGCCCATGTCGCCGAGCCCCAGTCCGCCAGCCGTCGTCCGCACCCGCGTCCGCTGAGCGTCCTGCGGTGCGCATCGCGCTGATCGCCCACCACGTCGCCCCCGTGCGACCGCCCTTCGGCGGCGGGGTCGAGTCGTTCACCTGGTACCTCGGCCGCTGGCTCGCCCGGCGCGGCCACCACGTCGTCGCCCACGCGCCGACCGGCTCGTCCATCCCCGGCGTGCAGGTCCGGGAGCTCGACCTCGGCGTCCGGCTGAGCGACGCCGCCCGCTGCGACGTCGACATGCCGCCGGACGACTTCATGGCCGCCCACCACGCCTACCAGCGGCTCATGGTCGACCTGCGCCGGGACCCGGACCGCTACGACGTGGTCCACTCGAACACGCTGCACTACCTGCCGCTCGTGATGGCCCCGACGATCGGCGTGCCCGTCCTGACCACGCTGCACACGCCGCCGACGCCGTGGCTCGAGAGCGCCCTGCGGTCCCTGCCGCCCGAGCCGCGTCCGGCGCTGAACGCCGTCTCCCCCGCCACCCGCGCGGCCTGGGAGTCCGTGGTCCCCGGGCTGCCGGTCATCCGCAACGGCATCGACCCAGGCTCCTGGCCCGCCGGTCCCGGCGGCGGCCCGGCGGTCTGGAGCGGCCGGATCGTGCCCGAGAAGGCGCCCCACCTCGCCGTCGAGGCGTGCCGGGCGGCCGGACGGGAGCTCGTCCTCGCCGGGCCGATCATCGACGGTGCCTACTGGGAGGCCCGGGTGCGCCCGCTCCTGGGCGACGGCGTCCGGTACGCCGGGCACCTCGACCACGACGACCTCGCGCGCACGCTCGGCACCGCGTCGGTCGCCCTGATGACGCCCGCGTGGGACGAGCCGTTCGGCCTCGCCGCCGCCGAGGCGATGGCGTGCGGGACCCCCGTCGCCGCGTTCGCGCGCGGCGGGCTGCCCGAGCTGATCGGCGACGGGGGCGGACGCCTGGCCGTCCCCGGGGACGTCGCGGACCTCGTCCGGGCGCTCGACGCCGCGGCGGGGATGGACCGCGGGGCCGTCCGCGCCCACGCCGTCCGGACGGCCGGCATCGACGCCATGGGCCTCGCCTACGAGCGGCGCTACGAGGCGCTCGTCGAGCACGCCCGCCCGGAGCCCGTGCGCACCCTGCGGCCGGTCGGTGCGTCGACCGTCGGACCCTCCGGGGTGGGGTCCGCCGCCCCGCGCCGTCGCGGCGTCGCCGCGACCGCCCGTGCGCGGGCGGTCTCGTGACGATCGGCTGGTACGTCCACCACCACGGGGCGGGCCACCTGCACCGCTTCCTCGCGGTCCGGGAGCACCTGGGCGCGGACGTCGTGGGCATGGGCTCCATGCCCCGCCCGGCGGCCGTCCCGCCGGAGGGCTGGATCGCGCTCCCGGGCGACGTGCCCGAGGGCGAGCCGGACGACCCGACCGCCGGCGGCGCCTTGCACTGGGTCCCCCGGGGCGTGCCGGGCCTCCGCGACCGGACCGCCGCGATCGCCGCCTGGGTCGCCGCGGCCCGGCCGTCCGCGTTCGTCGTCGACGTCTCCGTCGAGGTGGCGCTGCTCGCGCGGCTCCTCTCGGTCCCCACGGTGCTCGTCGCCCAGCGCGGCCGGCGCACCGACCGCCCGCACCGCCTCGCCCACGACGCGGCCTCCGCCGTCCTCGCGCCGTGGACCTCCGCGTCCCACGCCCCCGGCGACGGCCCGCCCGAGGACCGGCTCGTCCTCTGCGGCGCCGTCTCGCGCTTCGACGGCCTCCCCGCCCCGTCGCCCCGGGTCCCCGCGCGGGAGCCCGGCCGCGTCCTCCTCCTCGTCGGCGCCGGGGGCCACGCGCTGCGCGCCCCGGACGTCGCGGCCGCCGCGGCCGCGACCCCGGGCGTCCGCTGGGACGTCGCGGGCGCGCTGCGCGTCCCCGACGCCCCGGGCGTCCGGGACCACGGTCCGCGGGCGGACGTCCGTGCGCTGCTGCACGAGGCGGACGTCGTCGTCGGGACCGCCGGCGGCAACGTCGTCGCCGAGGTCGCCGCAGCGCGCCGGCCGCTCGTCCTCCTGCCGCAGGACCGCCCGTTCGCGGAGCAGCACCGGCAGGCCGAGCTGCTCGGGGCCGCCGGCCTCGCGACCGCGCTGCCGGCCTGGCCCGCCGCGGACGCGTGGCCCGCGCTCCTGCGCGAGGCGGCCGAGCGCGGCACCGACGGGTGGGCGGTCCACCACGACGGCCGGGGCGCGCACCGCATGGCGGCCGCCGTCCGGGCCGTCGCCGAG
>WLOB01000494.1 GCA_009699505.1 Actinomycetota bacterium
CTCCGACAGCAGTCGGAGCGCGGCCCCGGGCACCGTCCGCACGACCGACAAGGGAGCACCCCGCATGTTCGGCAGGAAGAAGCACCAAATCATCGACCTCACCCCGAAGGAGGCCGAGCACGCCGCCAAGACCGGCGAGCTCGTCCTCGTCGACGTCCGCGAGGCCGACGAGCGCCGGCAGCTCGCTCCCAAGGTGAAGTCCATGCACATCCCCGTTGGTGGGATCGCCGACAGGACCGGCGAGCTGCCCACTGACCGGCCCGTCGCGTTCGTCTGCAAGGCCGGCGGCCGCAGCATGAAGGCCGCCAAGACCGCCGCCACCGCTGGTCTCGACGTCCGCAACGTGGTCGGCGGGATGACCGCCTGGGACGCTCAGGGCCTGCCCACGAAGAAGGGCTCCGCATGATCTTCCGCCAGATCACCCACGACGACCTCGGCTGCGCCAGCTACCTGATCGGTGACGAGAAGGCCGGCATCGCCGCCGTCGTCGACCCGCGGTTCGAGATCGACGAGTACCTCGACCTCGCGCGCTACATGGGCGTCTCGATCGACCACGTCTTCGAGACCCACAACCACGCCGACCACGTCTCCGGCCACGGCCGCCTCGCCGTCGCCACCGGCGCCACCATCCACGTCCACCGCCTCGCCGAACCCGACTACGCCCACCAGCCGTTCGACGACGGCGACGAGTTCCAGCTCGGCGGCCTCACCGTCCGGGCCATCCACACCCCCGGGCACCGCCCTGAGCACACCGCCTTCGCGCTCATCGACACCAAGCGCAGCGACCAGCCCTGGGCCGTCCTCACCGGCGACACCCTCTTCGTCAACGACGTCGCCCGACCGGACCTCGCGATCGAGAAGGCCGAAGGCGCCCGCGGCATCTTCCACTCGCTCAAGGACAAGCTGCTCGTCCTCCCGCCCGAGGTCGAGGTCTGGCCCGGGCACCTCGGCGGGTCGATGTGCGGCGGCCCCGGCATGGACATGAAGGTCTCCTCAACCATCGGCTACGAGCACCGCGCCAACCCCACGCTCCAGATCGAGGACGAGCAGCAGTTCGTCGACGAGGCCTTGGCGAAGCTCGGGCCGCAGCCGCCGAACTTCCAGGCCATCGTGGAGCTCAATCGCGGACCGCTCGTCACCGAGGGCGTCCAGCTGCTGCCCCTGACGCCCCGCCAGGTCGAGCTCAAGCGCTCCGAGGGGGCACTTGTCGTCGATGTCCGCACCGATCTGCAGTTCGACGAGGCGCACATCCCCGGAGCGATCTGCGCGCCGATGCACCGCGCCGGGTTCGGCTCCAAGCTGGCCTGGCTGGCGGACCGCGAGCAGGAGATCGTTCTGATCGGCCGCGACGACCAGGACGGCCACGAGGCCGGCAAGCTCGCGCTCGCCGTCGGGATCCGCAAGCTCGGCGGGTACCTCCACGGCGGCATGACCTCCTGGCGTCAGGAGAAGCGACCCACCAACACCATCCCGCGCGTGGCCGTGGAGGACCTCGAGGACCACCGCACCGCGTTCCCGGACCTGCAGATCCTCGACGTCCGCGACCAGAGTGAGTACGACGCCGGACATATCCCCGGCTCGACGCTCACGATCTGGCACGACATCACCTCCTGGCCCACGGACCTCGACCCCGAGCTCCCCGTCGCCGTGATCTGCGGTTCCGGGCAGCGTGCCGCGACCGCCGCCAGCCTCGTCGTCCGCCACGGCGGCCACGACGTCGTCCACGTCGTCGACGGCGGCGTCCCGAAGTGGGGACGCCTCGGCAACGACCTCGAGACCACCAGCAGCACCTCGAAGGCGTGAGCCGGGCGACGGACCCTCTCCCGGGACCGTTGGGGTGACGTTGCTGGCGATCCCGTTCGGGATCCTCATCGGACTGATCGTCGGCACCGTCGGCGGCGGCGGCGCGATCCTCGCGCTTCCCGTCCTCGTCTACGTCCTGGGCGAGGACGTCAACCCGGCATCGACCGTATCGCTGATCGTCGTCGCGCTCGCCGCATCCGTCGGCGCCGGCGCACGGGTGCGCGGCGGCCACGTCTGCGCCCGCCTGGCGATCCTGTTCTCGATCCCGGCCGCCGCCGGCTCCCTGGCCGGCACCGTCCTGGGGCAGGAGGTCAGCCCGCGACTGCTGATCCTGACGTTCGTGCCCGTCATGGCACTCGCTGCGGCCCTGACCTGGCGCCGTGCCTGCACCGACCAGACCGGCGACGAAGAGGCCTGCCCCGACGTCCCGATCCGCAAGATCGTGCTCGCCGGAGCGCTCGTCGGGATCCTCACCGGCTTCTTCGGCGTCGGCGGCGGCTTCGTCATCGTCCCCGTCCTGACGCTCTGGTTCGGCATGAGCTTCCGCCGCGCCGTCGGCACCTCGCTGGTGATCATCACCCTCACCGGCCTCGCCGCCCTGGCCAGCCACCTCGCCACTGGCACCACCATCGACCTGCCCGTCACCGCCGCGCTCGCCGGCGCCACGATGCTCGGCGCCCTCATTGGCAGCCGTGTCAGCGACCGGCTCCCGCAGCGTCTACTCGGCCAGGGGTTCGCGCTGACTGTCGGGGCTGTCGCGATCTTCCTCCTCGTCGACACCCTCGCCCTCGGCGGACCGCCCGGCAGCTGAACCCGACGTACCCGGATGTGACATCAACAGTCGCCGCCGCTTGATGCATGGGTGACTGACACGCACGCCTGCACGAGGGCGGTCGCGTTGCTCATGGGGCGCTCCGGGCGGGGGTCTGCAGGAGCGAGATCAGCGGCGTGTCGGGGTCCGCCAACAGCGCGCGGTCGGGCGAGAGCTCTTGGGTGATGGCGCGCTTGCTGAACATGAACTCCTTCGGTCGGTTCACGCAGTCCGCGGCGATCAGCCGGCCGTCGGCAAGGTAGAAGCAGGCGAAGCTGCGGCCGTCAGCGGGGTTTCCCCGCAGCACGACCTCGTCATGGCCGGTGCTCAGGCCGGCGATCTGCAGCTTCAGGTCGTACTGGTCGGACCAGAACCACGGCAGGGCCGAGATCGGCTTCTGCTTGCCGCAGATCGCGCCGGCGATCGCCTTGGCGTGCTCCAGCGCGTTGGCGACGCACTCCAGGCGAATTCGCGTCCCGTACCGAGCGTCGTAGTGGTTGGCGCAGTCGCCGGCGGCGAAGATGCGCGGATCGTCCGTCCGGCCGTGCTCGTCGACGACGATGCCGTTCTCGACCGCCAGGCCGGCGTCGCGGGCGAGCTCGACGTTGGGCAGGACGCCGACCCCGACGAC
>WLOB01000495.1 GCA_009699505.1 Actinomycetota bacterium
CGCTCCGCGCCGGCCCGTCCGGTGGTCCGGTCCGAGGTGCCACCGGTCGAGCCGCTCCGGCGCCCGGCGTCGCAGTCCTCCGACCGGCCGTCGGCCGGCGGGTCGCCGGCCGGGGAGCCGTGGCGTCCCGTCGCCCCGTCCGCGCCCGCGCGCCCCGGCGTCGGCCGCTGCGGCACGAGGCACGCGGCGGCGGCGAGCAGCCCGAACGGGGCCTGGGCCAGGAAGATCGCGCGCCAGTCGAACGCCTGCGTCAGCGCGCCGCCCAGGGCGGGGCCGATGGCGGTGCCGAAGATCGCGGCGGCGACCCAGAGCGCCGCGGGCCGGTGCCGCGGCGCCCCGCCGCCCGCGCCGCGGTCGAGCAGCTCGAACGCGGCGAGCAGCCCGAACGCCGCCCCGACGGCCTGGATCCCGCGGGAGACGAGCAGCCCGGTCAGGCCGTCGGAGACCCCGCACATGACGGAGGCGACCGCGAAGAGCAGCATCCCGAGCGCCCCGGTCGCGCGGCTGCCGAGCGCCCGGCGCGCCGGGATCGCCACGAGGACGGCCGCGGCGAGCACCACCGTGTAGACGCCGATGATCGCCGCGAGGCCCTCGACCGTCGTGTCGAGCTCCGCCAGGATCTCCGGCAGCGCCAGGGTGACGACGGACGCGTCGGCCAGCGCGAGCGCCGCGCCGACGGCGATGGGCAGCCGGGCGGCGCGCACCAGGGCTGAGGGGGGCGGACCGGCCATGTCCGCAGTCTGACGGAGGGAACGTCAGGCGCCGGTACGGTGGCCCGATGGAGCGGCCGAGCGTCACCACCGCGACCCCCGAGGACTTCGACGAGGTCGTCGACGTCGCCGACCTCGCCTTCCACGGCGACTCGACGCCCGCCCGGCGGGCGCGCATGCGGACCTGGACGGACACGGGTCGCGTGCGGGTCGTCCGCGACGAGGGCCGGATCGTCGCCACGAGCGCGGCGTGGAGCTGGTCCATCAGCGTCCCCGGCGGATCGCTGCCGGTGTCCGCGGTGACCCTCGTGACCGTCCTGCCCACGCACCGCCGGCGCGGGGTCCTGCGGGCGATGATCGGCCGGCTGACGCAGGACGCCCGCGACCGCGGCGAGCCGCTCGCGGCGCTCTGGGCGTCCGAGGGTGCGATCTACGGGCGCTTCGGCTTCGGGCCCGCCTCGTGGACGCGGGAGCTGCGGGCGCCCCTGGCCGCCGGGCTCCCCCTCCGCGGCGACGTGCCGGCGGGCGGGCCGCCGGTCCGCCTCGTGCGCCGGCCGATCGAGGCGCACCGCGAGCTCGCCGCGATCCACGAACGCGCCCGGGAGCGCCGCCCCGGCGTCGTCGACCGGCGCGAGCCGTGGTGGACGGGCCGGATCCTGGCCGACGACCCCGCCGAGCGCGGCGGCGCGGGACCGCTGCGCGCCGCGATCGCCGGGGACGAGGGCTACGCGCTCTACCGGACGCGCGAGGGCGCGGAGACCGGGCCCGTCGAGGCGTGGACGACGGTCGAGGTCGCCGAGCTCGTGGCGGCCACGCCCGCCGCCGAGCGGCTGCTGCTGTCCTTCGTGGCGTCGATCGACCTGGCCGACGAGCTCGTCCTGGCGTCGCGCCCCGTCGACGACCCGCTCGCCCACGCGACCGTCGACGCCCGCGCGCTGCGGCCCGGCGCCACGCACGACGCGCTCTGGCTGCGCATCCTCGACCTGCCCGCGGCGGTGGCGGGCCGCTCCTGGGCCGACCGGGTCGACCTCGTCCTCGACGTGGACCACGGGGAGGACCCCGAGGTCGCCGGGCGGTGGCGGCTGCGCGGCGGACCCGACGGGGCGACGGCGACGCGCACGGACGACGCCCCGGACCTCGCGCTGCACGCCCGCGACCTCGCGTCGCTCTACCTCGGCGGCGTCGCGGCGACCGCGCTGCGCGACGCGGGCCTCGTCCGCGAGGCGACCGCCGGCGCGGCCGACCGGCTCGACGCGGCGCTGCGCACGCCGCGGGCCCCGTGGACCACCGGGGTCTTCTGAGCGGGACGCGTCGACGGCCGCCCGCGGGACCGGCAGGTCCGGCCTGAGCAGGGAGAACCGGCGGGCGGGGCGTCCTCGACGGGCCGGACGGTGCCGCGGGGTCCGTGGCGCGCCGCCGCTCCGGGCGTCGGCGCGCGTCCGGGCGGCCTGTTCCGGCGGCGATCCCGCGGGTATGATCCGCCGACCCGCAGGGCTGTGGGGAGGAAGCCGGTGAGAGTCCGGTGCGGTCGCGCCACTGTGACCGGGACCGCGAGGTCCGGGGAGCCAGAGACTCCGACGCCCTGCCTCACCCACCGGGACGCGAGATCCCGAGAAGGACACGCACATGAGCACACCGAGCACCGCCCTGGACCGCACGCAGCCGACCACCGTCCCGGTGCCCGTCGTCTCGCTCAAGGGCCTCCTGCCGTACTGGATCTTCGCCGGCATCGTCTGCATGCTCGCGATCTACTTCGTCGGTGCCGAGGAGGGCGCGACGTCGCTGATGGGCGGCTCCGGCGTGCACGAGCTCGTGCACGACGCGCGCCACCTCCTCGGGTTCCCCTGCCACTAGCGCCCGCGGGACCGACACCATGATGCGCACCCTCCTGGTGCGCGGGATGCTCGCCGGCCTCGTGGCCGGCGTCCTCGCGTTCCTGTGGGCCCACTTCGTCGGCGAGTCCCCGGTGCGGGCGGCGATCGCGGTCGAGGAGGCCGCGGCCCCCGCCGCCGCCCCGGGTGCCCCCGCCGAGATGCCGGAGGTCAGCCGCAGCACCCAGGAGACCTGGGGCCTCGGGCTCGGCGTGATCGTCTTCTCCGTGGCCATCGGCGGCTTCCTGTCGCTCGTCTTCGCCATGGTCTACGGCCGGAGCAGCTCCCTCCGCGCCCGCGGGACCGTCGCCGCGATCTGCGGCCTGGGCTTCCTCGCGATCGTGCTCGTGCCGCTCACGAAGTACCCGGCGAACCCGCCGGCCGTCGGCTCGGGCGACACGATCAACGAGCGCACGGAGTGGTTCTTCGTGCTCATCGTCATCGCGCTGTTCGCGGTCGTCGCCGCGCTCCGCCTGGGCCGGCAGCTCGCCGCCCGCTGGGGCGCGGGCACGGCGACGTTCGCCGCCGGGCTGCTGTTCGTCGTCCTGGTCGCGGTCGCGCACCTGGCGCTGCCGGCGCAGAACGAGGTCCGGGCCGGGTTCCCGCCGCAGATCCTGTGGGACTTCCGCCTGGCCAACCTGGGGACGCAGATAATC
>WLOB01000496.1 GCA_009699505.1 Actinomycetota bacterium
CACGACGACCGCCGGCGGGAGCCCCGCGGACGACGACAGGGGGCGGGACGGGTCCGGGATCCCGGACGCCCTGCGCGCGGCGCTGGACCACGTCGCCGGCGAGGGCGGCACGCCGCTGGCCGTGGCGGAGGACCGCCGCGTCCTCGGCGTGATCTACCTGAAGGACGTCGTCAAGCCCGGGATGAAGGAGCGCTTCGACCGGCTGCGCGCGATGGGCATCCGCACGATCATGGTCACCGGCGACAACCGGCTGACCGCCGCGAAGATCGGCGCGGAGGCCGGCGTCGACGATGTGCTCGCCGAGGCCACCCCGGAGCGCAAGCTCGCGCTGATCCGCGAGCAGCAGGAGGGCGGCCGGCTCGTCGCCATGACCGGCGACGGGACCAACGACGCCCCGGCGCTCGCGCAGGCCGACGTCGGCGTGGCGATGAACTCCGGCACCCAGGCCGCCCGCGAGGCCGGGAACATGGTCGACCTCGACTCGAACCCGACGAAGCTCATCGAGATCGTCGAGGTCGGCAAGCAGCTCCTGATCACCCGCGGCGCGCTGACGACGTTCTCGATCGCCAACGACATCGCGAAGTACTTCGCGATCCTGCCGGCCATCTTCGCGGGCGTCTGGCTCGTCGATGCGAATCCCACCGACCCCGCCGAAGGGCCGCTCTCGAAGCTCAACGTGATGGACCTCGGCACGCCGGAGTCGGCGATCATCTCGGCGATCGTCTTCAACGCGGTGGTCATCCCGCTGCTCGTGCCGATCGCCCTGCGCGGCGTGCGGTACCGCCCCGTCGGCGCGAACGCGCTCCTGCGACGGAACCTGCTCGTCTACGGGCTGGGCGGCATCGTCGCCCCGTTCGTCGGCATCAAGCTCATCGACCTCGTCGTCCACGGGCTGCTGGGGGCGTAGACGTGGCGCGGCCGTCGGAGCACGGGGACCGGGACCACGGCGGTCCGGGGACCCGTGCGCCCGCGGCCGCCGCGACGGGCGGCGGACCGCCGGCGGCGGACCGCGGGCGTCACACCGTCCTCCTGGGGATGGCGCCGGGCGTCGGCAAGACGTACCGGGCGCTGCAGGACCTGCGGCGGGCGCGCGACGCCGGCCGCGACGCGCTCGTCGCCGTCGTCGAGACGCACGGCAGAGCCGAGACCGCCGCGCAGGTCGAGGGCCTCGAGGTGCTGCCGCGCCGGACGATCGAGCACCGCGGCATCGTCCAGCACGAGCTCGACCTGCCGGGCCTGCTGGAGCGGGCCGCGCGGGGACGGGGCGGCGCGTCCCGGCCGACGGGCGGACCGGGGACGCCGGGCGCGGGGGACCCGACCGCGCCGGACCCCGCCGGCGACCGCCTCCTCGTCCTGGTCGACGAGCTCGCGCACACGAACGCGCCGGGCACGGAGCACCCCAAGCGCTGGCAGGACGTCGACGCCGTCCTCGCCGCCGGGATCGACGTGGTCTCCACCGTGAACGTCCAGCACCTCGAGTCGCTGAACGACCAGGTCATGGAGCTCACCGGCGTCCGCGTCCGGGAGACCGTCCCGGACCGGGTCCTGGTCGACGCGGAGGACGTCGTCGTGATCGACCTGCCGCCGGAGGCGCTCCTGCAACGCCTGCGCGACGGTCAGATCTACCCCGTCGAGCGGGTCCCGGCGGCGCTGAACAACTTCTTCCGCGTCGAGCGGCTGACGGCCCTGCGCGAGACCGCGCTGCTGCAGGTCGCCGAGGAGGTCGGCGCCCGGCGCCTCTCGGCCCGTCCCGCCCGGGTCCGCGACGACGCCGGCGGGCCCGTCGGCACCCGGGGCGAGCAGGCCGACGGGCCGCGCCTGGGCGACGACGTCGTCGACGCCGTGCGCGAACGGATCCTCGTCCTGGTCTCGGCGAACGGCAGCGGGCAGCGCGTGCTGCGACGGGCCTGGCGCTCCGCGCGACGTCTGCGCGCCCACGTCGACGTGCTGCACGTCCAGCGCCCCGGGCGCACCCCGTCGCCGGCGGAGAAGGACCGCCTGCGCGGGCTGCGGAGCCTCTGCGGGCTGCTCGGCGTGGAGCTGCTCGTGGTCGAGGACGACGAGGTCGCCGTCGCCGCCGCCCGGGTCGCCCGCGAGCGCGGCTGCACCTACGTCTTCGTCGGCGTGCCGCGCCCGCCGGCCGGTCTGCGGCGCGCCGCCGCCTGGCTGCCACCGGCCCTCACGGGCGGCCGCGCCCCGCTCCCCGAGCTGCTCTGGCGGCGCCTCCCCGGCGTCGACGTCCGCGTCGTCTCGGACCGCCGCGACCGGCCGGAGCGCCCCGACCCCCACGACCGGACCGCCCGATGACCACCGACCTGCTCGCCTTCTCCTTCCTCGCCCTCCCGCCCGCCGCGGAGGCCGCGGCGGTCGTCGCGACGCTCGGCGTCGGCGGCGCGACGGGCGCCGGCGTGGTCGCGTGGCTCTCGAGCCGTCGGCGCGCCCGGCGGGCGACGCCGCCCGGCCGCATCCTGCTGGCCCTGACCGGCGACGGGCTGCCCTGCGCCGCGATCGACGCCGCCGGGCGCCTGGGCCGCGCCGACCACGCGGTCGTCGTCCCCGCCGTGCTGCTGCCCACGCCGTACGGCCTGGCGCTCGACCGGGCCTCGCCCGACTCGGGCTCGCGGGCGCTCGACCTGCTCGAGGCGGTCGAGCGCCGCCTGACGCGCGCGGGGGTGCAGGTCGACGGGCGCGTCGTGCAGGGCCGCACGCGGCGCCACGCGATCCGGCGACTCGTCGAGCAGGAGCGCCACGACCGGCTCGTCGTCCCGGCCGGTGGCCCGGAGGAGGGCGGCCTGTCGGCCGACGACGTCGGCTGGCTGCTGGCGCACGTCGAGGGCGAGGTGCTCGTCCTGCGGGCGGGCCCGCACGCCCGGGTCGCGGCGCCCGTGCAGGAGCGACCGGCGGGGGACCAGGCGTCGGCCCCGGCCCCGGCGCTCGGGCGGACGTCGACGGCGGCCTGACGGACGGCGGACGATCGATCCGCCGCCACGGGGCCCGACCCGGTCGGGCCCGTGACGCGGCGGCCGACCGGTCCGCCGCCCGGGGCACGGCCCCGTCAGGCCTGCCCCGTCAGGCCGGCCCGGTGGGCCCCGCAGGGTGGCCCCGGGCCCTAGCGGAACGCGGTCAGGACGCCGAGGGCCGCGCAGGCCCGGTCGGCGTCGTCGTGCAGCGCGCGCGGGTTCCCGTGGCAGTAGCGGCCGATCGTGTCGCCCGAGACGAGGCGTGCCA
>WLOB01000497.1 GCA_009699505.1 Actinomycetota bacterium
CCGGACCGCCGGGGGCCGGGCCCGCCGAGCCGCCCGGACCGCCGTGGGGGCCGCGCGGACCGCCCCCGGTCGGACCGCCCGCGCCGCCGTCGGGTCCCGGGCCCGTCGGCCCCCCGGCCACCGCGACCGGCGGTCCCGCGGGGACGAGCCCGACCAGCGCGCGCGACAGGCCGACCGCGAGCCACGTCGGCAGGCGCAGCGGCCACGCGACGACGGCCAGCGCGGACTCCGTGCCGCCCGCGACGCGCCGGACGCCGGGACGGGCGCTCGCCGCCACCGCGTCGCGCACGACCGGCAGCCGGGCGACGGGCCCGCGCACCCGGTCGAAGAGGCGGACGAACCGGGCACCCGCGGTCTCGAGCTCGCGGAGCCCCAGGTCGCGGGCCAGGCCGACGTAGACCACGCCGCCGGCCAGGAGCGAGACGCCGAGGTAGACCATGGTCACGATCGACGCGGCCGTGCCGTCGCCGAGCGCGTCCGTGCCGATGCGGCCGATCAGGACGACCCCGGTGGCGGCGAGGACGGCGAGGACGGACGCCACGAGGACCTGCAGCAGCGACCGCAGGACGGGCAGCAGGCCGAGCGGGCCGCCCGTCTCCTTGCGCAGGAGGCGGATCTGGAGGCCGACGAGGACGACGTTGCCGACGAACGTGCCGATGACGATGCCCGCGATCCCCAGCGGCCGGTAGAGCGCGAGGGAGACGGCAACGTTCGCCACCAGGCTGCCGAGCGCCAGTCCGGTGTTGGCCCAGGGCCGCTGCAGCGCGAAGAAGGTCCGGCTGAGCAGCAGGCTGACGCCGTTGAGCGCCAGGCTGATCCCGAGCCAGACGAGCGCGGTGGTGGCGGTGTCCGTGTTCTCCTCGGTCCACCGCCCGCGCTGGAAGAGCGTCTCGATGATGTCGTGCGAGATGACGGGGCTGGCGAAGAGCAGCCCGAGCGGCACGAGCAGCACGAGGATCTGCGCCATCCCGCTGCCGAGCAGGCCGCGCAGGCCGGCGCGGTCGTCCCGCGCGACGGCGCGGCTGAGGACCGGGAACAGGACGGTCACGATCGCGACGCTGAAGATGCCCTGCGGCAGCATGTAGAGGCGGAAGGCCGCCTCGATCGCGCGCGGCCCGTCGTCCGAGACCCGCGAGGCCAGGACGGAGTCGATCAGGGCGCTGAAGTTGATGAGCCCGAGGCTGATGGCCACCGGGACCATCAGCGTGAGGACCTGGCGCAGCCGCGGGTCGTGCAGGTCGACCTTCGGCACCAGCCGGATGCCGTACCGGCGCAGGACCGGCACGGCCATGAGCAGCTGCGCCACGGTGCCGACGAGGATGCCGATCGCCTGCGCGTAGATCCCGTGCTCGGAGTCCGCGCCGCCGAACACCGGCAGCAGCGCCAGGTTCACGACGATGATCACGAAGTTCCACACCAGCGGCGAGAGCGCCGGGATCGTGAAGTGGTCGTAGGCGTTCAGCGCACCAACGAACAGCCCGTTGAGGCCGAGCAGGAGGACCGTGGGCAGCATGACCTGCGACAGCCCGACGGTGAGCCCGTTGCCCGCCGACCCGAGCTCGGCGGTCACCTCGTCGCCCACGAACAGGGGCATGTAGAGGGGTGCCGTGAGCATCGCGATCGCGACGAGCAGCGCCAGGCCCGCCAGGAGGACCCAGAAGAGCGTCGAGAGCAGGAGGAGCGCCTCGCGCTTGCGCTTCTTCTCGAGCAGCTCGGTGAAGACGGGGACGAACGCGGCCGACAGCGCCATGTCGGCGAACAGCGCGCGCAGCAGGTTCGGGACCGCGAAGGCGATCGTGAACGCCGAGGCCGCGCCGCTGGCGCCGTAGAGCGCGTTCGAGAAGATCTCGCGGATCAGCCCGGCGACGCGGGAGAGCCCCGTCGCGACGGAGAAGATGATCGTGTTGCGGGCGCGGCCCTCGGCACCGCCCCCGTCGGGGATGACGCCCTCGGCGCCGCCGCCCTCGGGGTCCGGGTCGCCCGGGACCGCGACGTGGGCTGGGTTGCGGGACGCGGGCACCGGTGCGGCATCCTACGGCCCCGGGCGGCCGACGGTCCGGTCCGCACCGGGTCGCCCGGCCGCGTCGGGCCGTCCCGCCCGCCGGCACCGGTACGCACGCCCCCGGGGGGAGGCGCTACTCTCCCGGGTCGGCTTATGGCAAACATCGCATCGCAGAAGAAGCGCATCCTCCGTACCGAGCGCGAGCGCCTCGAGAACCGGCGTTACACGTCGGCCCTCAAGACGCAGCTCCGTCAGCTGGAGGCGGCCGTGAAGGCCGGCGACGCGGACGAGATCTCGGCCGCCCAGCGCAAGTACTCCAGCCTCGTCGGCAAGTCCGTCAAGTCCGGTGCGCTGCACCGCAACACGGGCTCCCGCAAGATCGCCCGCGCCGCCCGCCTCGTGAAGGCCGGCGCCGCCTCCTGATCGCCCGCGGGCCGCTCCCGGCCCGCACGCGGTTCCAGCAGCACCCGGACGGCCCGTCGACGACGGGCCGTCTCGTCGTTCCCGTACGGGCCGGGACCCGCTCGGCCGAACGCGCCGCCGGACCGCTCAGCGCCGGGTGGTGACCGCGCCGATGACGCGGATCGCCTCGGTGTCCTGGTCCAGCGTGCTGTCGCCGCGGGCCGCGAGCTCGAGCCGGGCGATGCGGTCCACGGCGGCCGCGAGCGTGCTCGCCCCCACGTCGCGGGCCTCGTTCAGCCGGCGGTCGAACTGGTAGGGCGCCATCCGCACGGAGCGCTGGATCTGGCTCCGGTCCTCCCCCGCCTCGAGGCGCCGGGCGAGCTCGAGCGCGACGCGCATCCGCGACTGCAGGACGCCGGTGAGGCGGGCCAGCGCCTCGCCCTGCGCGCGCAGCGCCAGGTACGCGGCGACGGCGGCCTGGCGGTCGCCGGCCATGATGGAGTCCACGAGGCCCCAGACCTGCTGCTCCGCGGCGTCGGCGACGGCGCCCTCGACCTCGGAGGTCGACAGCCGCGCGCCCGGGCCGTACTCCAGGGCGAGCTTCTCGAGCTCGCGCTCCAGCCGCACCCGGCGCTCGCCGACCTGCGCGACCAGCGCCTGGGCCCCGGCGCCGTCGAGCTCGAACCCGAGCTGCGCCGCGCGCTCCTTCGCCCACCGCGGCAGCGCGTTCGCCTTCAGCGCGGCCTCCTGGACGAGCGCGCCGCCGAGCTTCTCGACCGCCCCCCGCAGCGACGGCGGCGCCTGCTGCTTATTGTCCTCCATCG
>WLOB01000498.1 GCA_009699505.1 Actinomycetota bacterium
CGCGGAACGCGGGGCCGCGGACCGCGGCCGACGGTGGAGCAGTCCGTCGCGTTGCCCGAATCGTGCACCTGGACGACGTGATCGCGGAACGCGGGGCCGCGGACCGCGGCCGACAGTGGAGCGGGCCGTCGCGTTGCCCGAATCGTGCACCTGGACGACGTGAGCGCAGAGGGCGGGGCCGCGAACTGCGGCCGAGGGTGGGGCGGGCCGTCGCGTTGCCCGATTCATGCACCTGGACGACGTGATCGCGGAACGCAGGGCCGCCGGCCGCGGCCCATCGTGGGTCTGCCGTCGCGTTGCCCGGACCGTGCACCTGGGCGACAACCTCTCAGAACGCGGGTCCGCGGACCGCGGCCGACGCGGTGCGAGCAGCCCCCGCCCCACGCGCCGCCCCGGACGGGCCGCCCCGCCGCCGCCCCGCCGCCGCGGCCCCTCCTCGGACCCGCGGCCCCGCCCCGCCGCGGCCCCGCCCCGCCCCTACGGCGCGACGGACTGCGCCGCCACGGCGCACGAGTTCTGGGTCGGGTCCGGGTCGTTGACCTTCCAGCGGGAGGCGATGAGGACGCGGGCGCCCGTGGCGGTGTCGATCTGCAGCTGGCCGTTGTTCGGCAGCGACGTGACGACCGGGCCGGTGTAGGGGACGGCGGTGTCGACCGAGCCCTCGCGGGTCGTCAGGGTCGAGGCGCCCGGGACGTCGATGCGGACGGTGCGGACGCCCGACGGCGTGGCCTGACAGACGACCTGGATGCGCCCGACGCCCGGCAGGTCGGAGACGGTCGAGTCGCGCCCCGCGGCGGCCGCGTCGCCCCGCCAGAGGACCTGGGCCGAGCCGACGCCGGTGGAGCCGGCGGTCTGGGCGACGACCTCGGCCTGGGCGTTGCAACGGGCGTTCGACGGGTCGCGGAAGTCCCACGCCCAGGTGACGTGGACGCGCACGGGGGCGACGAGGGACGGCGCGAACGGCGCGCCGATCGGACCCCGGTCGCTCAGGAGGGCGGTGAACTCGCCCGTCGACTGCTTCTCGGCGGGCTGGAACTTGTTGAAGCCCTCGTTGAAGTCGCGGCCCGTGAACTGGGTGTGGAGGGCCTCGCGGAGGGCCTTCTCGGCGTTCTGGCTGTCCCCGTCCCACGAGCGGTAGGTCCACGTGAGCATGGACTGCTCGCGCGCCTGCTCGGTCGGGAAGACCCGGATCCACTGGGTGCCGGTGCTGCAGACGAGCTCGCCGTAGCCGATGCCCGGGAGGACGAAGCCCGCGACGTCGCGCCCGGCGGACGACGCCCCGGACCACGCGACCGCCACGCGCTGGCGCGACGGGTCCGCGGTCGCGGCGGACGGCTCGATCTGCGTGGCCTTCGACAGCTGCACGGCCTGCGAGGCGGTGCTCGTCGTCCTCGCCGTCCCCGGACGTCCGGTGATCGCGACGCGGTAGCGGCCCGTCGGCAGCGACGACGAGGACCGCAGCACGGCCTCGGTCGGCGAGACGAGGCGGCCCTTCAGCGACGTCGAGGCGACCTTGGCGCCGAGCGCGTCGAGGAGCTGCACCCGCACGTTGCGCGGCGTGGTGCCGCCGACGGGGCGCAGGAGGACGCGGACGACCGTGCGGCCGTTCACCTCGGTCGAGCCGCGGAGCGCCGCGCGGACCGGCAGCGACGCGGACCGCAGGCGGACGGTCGTGCTCGCCCGCCGGGTCCCGCAGCCGGCGACGGTCCCGGTCACCCGGACGCGGACGGCGCCGGAGCCCGGGGTGCCGCGGAGCTTGAGGGGGACGTTCGAGGTGCCCCTGGGGAGCCTCGCCGCGGTGCCCGACGCGAGCGTGCGGCCACCGCGGGTGACCACGACGCGGACGCCGGTGGCGGTGCCGCGGCGCACCGCGACCCGCGAGACCGCGCGGTCCTGCAGGACGGTGGGGTCGGTCGTGGCGAGCGTCGCCCCGAGCGCGGTGCGGCACGCCGCCGGGCCGGCCGCCGAGGCGGGCGGCGCGGCGGCGAGCGCGACGAGGGGCACCGCGGCCGCCGCGACCAGGGCTGCCCGGCGGACGGCGCGACCGGCCCGCGCGGCTGGACGGCCCCCGGGGACGCGGCGACCGGACGGGCCGGCCGACCGGTGGGCGCGCACGGGTGCCTCGGGCCCTGCAGCCGGGACCGGCGAGACGGAGGCGCGATCGGACGGCATCCCGTCCATGGTCGCACGCCGCGGACCCGCCGGGCGCCGTACGGACCGGTGTTCCGGGTCCGTGCGCCCGGCCCGCGGGGCGGGGGCGCCCGGACGACGACGGGCCCCGCCTCCCCCGGCCTGACGGCGGCGGGGGCGTGCGGGGCCCGAGGTCGTCCGGCGCCGGAGCGCCGACGGTCCGTCGCTACTTCACGAAGGAGTAGGTGACCGGCTTCTCCGCGTTGCGCAGACCGAGGCTCACGGAGACGAGCCCGGCCTGGGCGGCCTTCGTGTCCGAGGCGCTGCCGAAGGTGCGGACGCTCGCGTTCAGGATGAGCGCCTTGTTCTTGTCGGCGATCGTGTCCGTCAGTTCCTTCCACGTGCCCGTGGCCTTGCCGCCGGTGTTGGACGGCTTGGTCGACGTCCACGTGTTCGACGGCGCGAACGCGTCCGTCTCGCCCGCGGCGGCCGGGGCCAGGACGAGCGTCGTGTAGTCGGTGCCGTCGCCGCTGAAGATCTTGCCCTGCGTGTAGATCTCCACCGCGAGGACCGCGCCGCGCGTCGTGCTGCCGCCCGAGCCGTCGGTCGAGACGGACTGGTACTTGATGCTCCCGAGGGACGAGAGGGAGGTGCCGCGCGCGATCGGCAGGTTGACGCCGCCGATGCCCTTGCCGCCGTTGTCGATCGTGATCGCGCCGTCGGTGAACGAGACCTTCGTCTCCGCCGAGCTGTCGTACCACGGGGTGAACCCGGTGACCTGGGACGTCGCGGCGGAGACCTTCGACGGGTCGAAGCCCGCGCCCGTGGCGCCGGTCTCGCCCTTCGGGCCGGCGGGGCCGGTCGCGCCGGTGGCGCCCGTCGCACCCGTGGCACCGCGGGCGCCGGTGGGACCGGTCGGGCCCTGGGTGCCCGTGCCGGCGGAGCGGATCAGCTTCTGGGTGCCCGACGAGAGCTTGCTCAGCGTCAGGGTGCGGTTCTTGACGTCCTTGCCGAGGATCGAGCCGTTCTTGATCTTCGATGACGTCACGGAGTTGCTGCGCAGCGCGGTCTGCGCCGTGGCGACGCCGCCG
>WLOB01000499.1 GCA_009699505.1 Actinomycetota bacterium
ACTTTTCTAACCTCTTCGCGGATTAGTCTTCTAAATTCTAATATTTTCATTTGTTTAATTGTTTAATTGTTTACTGTGTAATAAATATGGGATCTGATACATTATGATCCGACAATATAAACATCATATCCAGTGAATTGGCCAGATAAAGGTTTAAGAGCATCTGTAACTTGATTTTTATACTTCTCAAGTTGATCTTGGCTTGTTGGTCCTGTAGCCTGTACGCCTAATGGTTTAAATTCAAATTCACAGACACTATCAGTTACCACATAATTAATTAATCTACAATCTTTTTGTTCCAAAATTTGAATTACTTTATCCCATAAAGATTGATTGTTGTTCTCAGCTTTATTCCACGAAAAGTATATAGCTGCTACAAGATTGTTATTTGCATGCTTAGCTTTGTATTTGGGAGCTTGTGCTTCTTTTAAAGTTTTTTTAACTTCTTCACGGATTAGTTTTCTGAATTCTGATATTTTCATTGTTTAAATTGTTTATATATAAATAGTCTTTGTTTTAGTAAAAAAAATTATTTTAATACATCTAACCTACCAACTTCGATAAATAATGCATCTCCACTGTATCTAAAATCCAAAGTAGTCTTATAGTTTGTTTTTGGTTTTGCTCCTTTTTCATTTGACTCATATGCTGCTGTTATTACATCTACTTGAAATCCTTTAAAATCTTTACTGTCCCGTACTACCATATTATTTCCAACCGCGTTTAAGTATCCACTACCATAAAAAGGTTCTACATGTCCTCCATCAGCAGTACTACTACCTTTAGCTTTTAAAAAGTTTGGAGATATGCCAGCCATACCTACTGCGTATGCAGTCAGTGCTACAAAAATACCACGCTCCTTACTTAAGGATTTAAACTCTTTAGGAATATCCAAATCGCCTTTATCCAAACCTGTCATAAACCAAGTTGCTATCTGGTAGCATCCTGCTTTTTTTAATAAAACATGTGGATCTTTACTCTCTAACTTAGATTTACCAGAATCTGTCTTGTATTTCAATCGAGTTACTTCAGTATAAAATGCTTTTCGATAGGTATTGTATATGTTGGTAGCTTGCTTTTGTATTGAATCACTATACGATTGTACAGCTTTTGCAAGTTTGTTTATCTGATTTGTTGATAGTGTCTTTGTGTCTGCTATCTTTTTAGCATTATTCTTACCCAATACACTACCAAAAGCCTTTACTACTATAGGTTGTAATATTTTAAGTAGGTAGGTAGATTCTTTAGTTTGCAATTCAATTTTAGATAATCTGCGTACAACTTCTGATAGATAATAAAGCTTTCCTTCTGGTTTTTTTAAAAATTCTTCAGTGTGATATAGTATTGATATGTGAGCTTTTAAATCAGGTGCTAGTGTTGGTGCAGCTTCATAATTATCTTTTCTAGTCAACACATCTTGAAAAGACTTAGCTTTTCCAGCTCTTGCTTCGCTTTCTTTAAGAGATATGCCAACAATCTTCTCACCTGTTAGTGACGCTTTCTCTATCACAAAAGTACTATTAATACTATTATTACCTGTATATAGTGACTTTTTATCAAAATTAAAACTAGAATTACCGCCATATATAAACATGTCTGCTGGACACCATTTATCTACTAACACTCTTTCTCCAATTAGATCTGTTGCTTTTCCTGCAGCTTTTTCTTTAAGTGTTGCAAAAAGAGCTCCTCTATCTGCATCTTGTCTTCCAAACATTTCGCGAATGGCATATGCAGTTGAAAACGGTTGAATATATCCTCCTAACGCTTTTTCGTTTTTAAAATTTTTACTATTTTTGTATAGGTATTTTATACCATTTTCAACAATTTTTAGATCCGGTCCTTTGTAGTATTTTATTTTTTTGGGAACTATGTAGTTTGGTAGTTTAATGTTTAGTGTTGGATTGTTAAAATAATCTAAATAAGCTTTAAAGTCGTTTTCTCCCAGTCCTAAAAAATACACTACCATACCTTCTTTAAACTCTGTATCTTTGCTATTAGGTTCTGTTAAAGCTTCTGGTAAGTATAGCTCTACCTCTGGTAATGGAAGAGTTGATAGTCCTTCTGCTTCTAAAGCCTCATTAATAATTATAATCTCTTCTCTTTCAGTAAACACTCCATCTACTACTGTAGGATATCCTTTTGGTAGTTTGTAAGATACTTCGTTTAATATACGACCAAAGTCTACATATTTCTGTTCTTCAACAACTAATACTGTTTCGGTAGGTTCTGCGTGTTTGTTTGCAAACAGAGTATCTAAATTTATTTCTTTCTGTTCCATATTAGAAATATCTTTCTTCAAAATGGAGCAAATCCAGCTTGTTAGAAACATCAATTAGTTGTGCTGCGTTTAGTTTATCAGAATACTCTGCAATAGATTCGTTTTGAATGTCAACAAACTCTTGGAAAAAGTTGAAAGTCATTAAGTGCTTAGGTAACATTTGTGTTGCCCAATTCATGTACTTAGTACCAAGTTGATACTCAATAGCATATGATTTATTAACTACATCAATTAAACCTTTAAACTCACCAGAAAACTTTACTGATGGTAGTTTAGGAGTGCAATTCCAATCCACTAAATACTTTTGAAGCTTTTCTGCGTGTTCTAATTCTGCTGCTGCTTCTGCTGTAAAGAATGCAGCTGCTTTAACATAAGCCACTCCAGCACACCAGTTAGCTGCTCCTCTATAAAAGTAATGAGCTGTATATTCTTCTGCTATTGCGTCGTTAAGACTTGCTATAATGTCTTCAGTTAGTGTTTTTGGTAGTAAAATGCCTGATTGCTCTGATACTACATTTACTACTGTTGAATTTGGTAATTCCATGTTTTATATATAAATAGTCTTCTTTTTGTTATTAATTACCTGTACTACCGTATCCACCTTCTCCTCTTTCTGTTTCAGATAGTTCTTTTGCTTGTTCTAATTGTATTTGTGGATATGGTAGGATAATTAACTGTCCTATCTTATCCCCAACATTGTATATAGTGCTGTCCCATGCAAGTCTTTTAAATCTAAAGGATACTTCACCTCTATAACCAGAATCAATCACTCCTACAGCATTTGATAATAGTATGTCTTTTTTACTTATAGAGCTGCGTGGAAAAAGTAATCCTACGTATCCTACAGGTATTTCAAAAGCTAAACCAGTTCCATACTCAATATATTCATAATCTTCTGTTATAACAATATCTCTTGATATGGCTGTGAT
>WLOB01000005.1 GCA_009699505.1 Actinomycetota bacterium
GCAGCTGTCCCTCGACGCCGTCCGCGAGCTCCGGGGCAACAAGAGCTTCGTCGTGCACCTGTACGGCGCCTACACCGGCACGGACGAGGCCGCGGCGAGCCGGCTGCTGCGCGACGCCCGCTGGTGGTCCGACCACGGCATCCAGGTCGAGATGGTCCTCCGCTACCGACCCGCCCGCCGCGCGCTCGCCCCGGGCTACTCCTCGTGGGTCCGGTGGACGGCCAAGCGCCTCGCGCGCATCCGGCGCGTCGTCGCGATCCAGGTCGGCAACGAGGCCAACAGCCGGGACGCCGCGGCCGCCGCGGACGGCGCGTACCCCGGCGCGGTCACCCGGATCGCCCGCGCCGTGCCCGTCGCCCGGCGGGCCGTCGTCGGCGCGGGACGCCGCGACATCGGGATCGGCGTGAACTGGGCCGCCGGTCGGCGGCCGTGCAGCTCCGGGTCGTTCTGGCGCGGGCTGCGCAAAGCGGGCGGCCGGTCGTTCTCCCGCTCCGTCGGCTGGGTCGGCGTCGACGTCTACCCCGGCACCTGGACCGGGCCCTCGCGCTCCGCCACCCCGACCCCCGCCCAGGTGGACCGGGTCATCACGAGCACGCTGCGCTGCGCCCGGAAGCGGCACCTGCCGGCGGCCGGCCTGGGCCGCCGGGTCTCCCTCACGGTCGCCGAGACCGGCTACCCGACCGACCCGTCGCGGTCGGAGGAGCTCCAGCAGACCGTGCTCGTGTCGACGGTCGGCGCCGTCCTGCGCGTCGCCGGGCGCTACGGCGTGACCGACCTGCGGTGGTTCGCGCTGCGCGACGCCAACACGGGCAGCGGCCAGCTCGAGAACGGCTACGGGCTCGTCCGCGACGACGCCACCCGCAAGGCCGCGTTCTGGACCTACCGCGACCTGGTGGCCGGCAGCGGGCGGTGAGCCGCGGCCGGCCCGCCGCCCGCCGACGCGCCTAGGCCTCCGGCACGCCCCCGGCGGGCGAGGCCGCCCCGTACCAGCGGGTGCGCCAGGCGTTCATCCGCTCGATCTCCTCCGTCTGCGCGTCGACGATGGCCTTCGCGAGCCGTCGCAGCTCCGGGTCGGTGCCCCTGGCGATCTCGGCGCGCGCCATCACGATCGCCCCCTGGTGGTGGGGGATCATCTCGTCGATGAAGGCCCGGTCGAACGGCTCGGCCGACGCGAGCGCCCCCATGTCCATCGACATGCCCATGTCGTCCATGGACACGCCGAGCGTCGCGGCGTCGTCGGCCATCGCCGAGCCGCCGTGCGCGCCGTGGTCCATGCCGCCGTGGGACGGCATGGCGGCGATCTTCGCGCCGAGCCGGCGGGCCGCCGAGCGCATCTGCGCGATCTCCGTGCCCTGCTCCTCGGTGATGGTGCGGGCCAGCGCGGCGATCTGCGGCCGCTCCGCGCGGTCGGGCGCGTAGCCGGCCATCTGCACCGCCATCTGGTGGTGCGGGACCATCTGCGACACGAACGCGCGGTCGACGGCGCCGGCCGCGGCCTGCGCGCCGGTGGTCGTCCCGGCGCCGGCCGACGCGGGCGTCGTGCCCGCGTCGTCGTCGCCCGAGCCGCAGCCCGTGACCGCCAGCGCGGTCGTGGCGGTGACGCCCAGCAGGGCGGTGAGGCGGGTGATGGAGGTCTTCATGGGTGCTCCTCGTGGTCGATCGTCGTGGGTGCGCGCCGCCCGTGGACGGGCGCGCGTCGGGTGCTCCGCCGGCCACGGGGGCCGACGGTGCGGGCGATCAACGACGGAGGACGGCGTGCCGCAGCCAGAGCGGGCTCGACCGGGCCCGCGGCAGCGGGACGGTCGGCACGAGGCGGAGGACGAGGGGCCCGGACGACCGGGTCGGTCGCGGCAGCGGCCGGCGGCGCCGGCGGCGGGCCACGGCCGCGACGAGCCCGACGATCGCGACCGCGGAGACGATCGTCCCGACGCACGTGGCCGCGGCGGCCACGCCGTGGTCGTCACCGTGCATCGCGGCCATCCCGTGCGGGAGGCCGTGGTGGAGGACGACGGACGCGCCGAGGACGAGCACCGCCAGGAGCGCCGTCAGACGCCGGTCGGTCCGCGCGAGGTGCGCGCGGATGGCCATCGGGCCCATGTGGATGTTGTACCCGTCCCGTCGCGCGGAGCGCCCCACCGAGGGCGCCGATCACGCCCTCGGCCCTCGCTGAGGACCGCGGTGCGTCGCGCGTCGCGGCCGCGGACCACCCGGCGGGGGCACGCTCCGGCGATTCCCACGCCGCTCCCAGCCGGTGCTCAGGGGCGGGCCCGATGGTGTGGGCGAGGCGCGGGAGACCCCGCCGCCGACCAGCAACAGGAGAGACCCATGACCCCTCGCATCCGCAAGGCCGCCGCACTGGCCTCCACCGTCGTCGTCCTCGGCGGCGCCGGGATCGGCGTCGCCAGCGCCGCCGACACCACCACGTCCACCACGTCCACCACGTCGACGTCCAAGACGACCCGCGGCGACCGCGGGCCGGGCCTGCGCACGGCCGAGCTGACGACGATCGCGAAGGCGCTCGGCGTGACCACGGCGAAGCTGCAGGCCGCCACGGACGCCGCGAGGCCGGCGAAGCCGACCGGGACCCGAGCGGACCGCGGCGCCGACCGGGCCGCCGAGATCGCGAAGGCCCTCGGCGTCGAGACCGCGAAGGTCGGGACCATCCTCGAGGCGAACCGCCCGGCGAAGCCCGCCGGCGCGCAGGACGGCACCCGTCCGGCCGGCGGCCCGGGCCGCGGCGGCCCCGGCCCCGGCGGCCCGCGCGGCGGTGCCCGGCCCGACGACACGAAGCTGATCGCCGCCCTGGCGAAGGGCCTGGGGATCGAGGAGGCGACGGTGAAGACCGCGCTCTCGAAGGTCGCCGCCGCGCACGAGGCCGAGCACGCCGAGCGCGACACCGCCCGCTACGCCGCCGTCGCGAAGTCCCTCGGGCTCGAGGCCGCCGACGTCCGCAAGGCGTTCGAGGACGCCCGCCCGGCGCGCCCCACGACGTAGCGCCGCCTCAGCCCGCGCGACCCGGCGCGGGCTGCGCGTCGCGGGCGGCGTCCGGCTCCAGCTCCGGCTCGGCCAGCGCCGCCGCGACCGCCCGGTAGACCTTGCGGTTGACGACGAGGCCCACGTGGCTGCCGGTGACCTCGACGTTCGTCGCGCCCGGCGTCACGCAGCCCTCCCACTCCACGACGCCGTCGCCGCGGGAGTAGATGCTCGTCAGCCGCACCGCCGGGTCGGCGGGCGCCCGGAACGCCTGCGCGAACGGGCAGTCGCAGAAGAGCGTGAAGCAGCCCGGCCGCCGGCTCCGCCCCAGCGCGCCGAGCGTCAGGCGCGTGCCCGTGACCGCCGCCTGGGTCGGCACGCTGATGCCGAGCATCCCGTTGAGGTCCGACCCCACGGACACCGCGTGCGACACGAGCTCGGGGTGCTCGGCGGCGAGCGCCCGGACGTAGTGCCCGCCGCGGCTGTGGCCGATCACCGCGACCCGCCGGCCGTGGCGGTCGTGGGCCCGGCGGACGGCGCGCAGGACGCGGTCGTACGCCCGGTCGGAGCAGTCCGTGTTCGTGAGGAAGCCCGCCGTCGACGGCCGGTGCCCGATGCGGTGCAGCCAGAGCGCGAGCGCCGACAGCGTCTGGTCCCCGGCGAGGAAGCCGGGGACGAGCACGACGGGGCGCCCGTCGCCGCGCGGCACGCCGGTCGGACGCAGGAAGAGCGGATCGACCGACAGCCGCCAGGCCTCGAGGACCCATCGGGTCTCCGCGACCGGGCGCCCCCACCAGCCGGGGTGCTCGTCAGCTCCCGCGGACATAGTCCCCCGGGGCCTCGGCCGTCGGCGGGTGCTCCGCGGAGCCGGGCTCGGTCGGCGCCGGCACGCGGTCGCCGGAGCGCTCCGCGAGCCACGCCTCGTGGTCCGTCCACCACGAGCCCGTGCGGATCGCCGCGGCGGCCTCCCACTCCGCCGGGTCGCCCGGGTGCTCGTCGGCGACGCGGAAGCTCGACCGGCTCTTCGGCGACGGCGGGTTGACGAGCGCCTGGATGTGGCCGCTCGTGGAGAGCACGAAGCGTGGCGTCCCGCCGAGCACCTGGGTGCTGCGGTACGCGTTCTCCCACGGGACGATGTGGTCCGTGCTGCCCGCCACGACGTAGCTGTCCTGCTTCACCGACCGCAGGTCCACCGGGGTCTCCAGCACGGTGCGCTGCCCGGGCTGGATCAGGTCGTTCAGCATCGCCATCTGCACGAAGTCGCGGTGCAGGCCGTGCGAGAGCCGCACCGTGTCCTGGTTCCAGAAGAGGACGTCGAACGCCGGCGGCGCCTTGCCGAGGAAGTAGT
Organism: Actinomycetota bacterium; assembly: GCA_009699505.1. Classification (GTDB taxonomy): domain Bacteria; phylum Actinomycetota; class Thermoleophilia; order Solirubrobacterales; family Solirubrobacteraceae; genus Patulibacter. The sequence goes on from WLOB01000005.1 coordinate 4,322, forward strand.
TGTTGACGACGTAGCGCCAGATCAGGTCGTTCGGGCGCAGCCACGCGAACACGCCGGCCAGGGACGCGCCGTCGAGGTAGCCGCGCCGCGCGGAGTCGGCCACCGCGGCCGCGGCGATCTCGCGTCCGACGAGCGCCGCGGTCGTGCCGGCCTGGCGGTGGTCCAGCGCGCAGACCATGAGCGTCAGGCTCGAGACGAGGTCGCCGCGGTCCGTCGCCGCCAGATGGGCGAGCGTCGCGGCGGAGATGATGCCGCCGGAGCACGCCGCCAGCACGTTGACGGCGTCGCTCCCGGCGATCTCGGACGCGGCCTCCCGCGCCTCGATGACGGCCGCCGCGTACGTGTCGAGGTCGAAGTGCGAGTGCTCCTTCTCCGGGTTGCGCCACGAGATCATGAAGACGCGATGCCCGGCCTGGACGAGGTGCTCGACGAAGCTGCGGTCCTCCGCCAGGTCGAGCACGTAGTACTTGTTGATCGTCGGCGGGACGACGAGCATCGGCCGCTCGAAGACCTCGTCGGTCTGCGGCGCGTACTCGAGGAGCTCCATGACGTCCGTGCGCAGGACGACCGAGCCCGGGGTCCGCGCGACGTTGCGGCCGATCTCGAACTTCGAGGTGTCGACGGTGGCCGGCAGGCGCGGGGCCTTGGCGATGTCGCGGACGAACCGCCGCGCGCCGAGCACGAGGTTCGCGCCGCCCCGGTCGATCGTCTCCTTCAGGACCTCGGGGTTCAGCAGCGGCAGGTTCGTGGGGGAGAGCAGGTCGTGGACGTTCTCCGCCATGAAGCGGATCTGCCGCTCCGTGCGCCAGTCCAGGTCGGCGTCCTCGATCAGGTCGTCGACGGTGCCGCCGAGCGCGAGGTACGTCTGCAGCACGCGGCGCAGCGCCCAGTTCTCCGACCACGCGCGGTCGCGGAAGCGGCCGTCGCCCTTGGCGGGCGCCAGCTCGGAGGAGCCCGCGACGACCTGCGCCAGCTCGACGCCGAGGCCGCCGACGCGCCTGGCCGTGGTGCGCGGCCGGCGCGCCAGGCCGGCGGCGGTGCGCAGGATCGGACCGGGCCGGGCGAAGCGGGTCGCGCGGCCGCCCGAGACGTTCTGGGTCAGGAGCGTGTCCATCGCCGCGGTGCGGCGGCTGCGCGGCGCCCGCTTCGCGTCCGTGCTCTCCGTGGCGCTCACGACGTCCCCTCCATCACGCGGTAGAGGACGTTCGCGACGCACGCGGGCTTCGCGGCGTCCTCGATCTCGAAGGTCAGGGTGAGGGCGAGCTGGCCCGTCCCGTCCTTCGCCTGCACGTCGTCGAGCGTCGCCCGCATCCGCACGCGGCTGTCGACGGGCACCGGCGCGACGAACCGCAGCCGGTCGATGCCGTAGTTCATCGCCATCGCGAACCCGGAGAGGTCGACGATCTGCTCGAGCAGGGTCGGGGCCAGCGCGAGGGTGTAGTAGCCGTGGGCGATCGTGCCGCCGAAGGGCGTGCTCGCCGCCCGCCCGGGATCCGTGTGGATCCACTGCCGGTCGCCGGTGGCCTCGGCGAACGCGTCGATCGTCTCCTGGGTGATCGTCGACCAGCCGGAGACGCCGAGCTCGTCACCGACGCGGTCGGCGAGCTCGGCGAGGCTGAGGGACTGCGGCGTCCCGGTGGGCGTGACGGTGCTGTCGGACATAACGCTCCGGAGGTCGGGCGGGGATCGAGGACGGGGGCCGGGCTCATCCGCGACCCAGGAGTCGCAGGGCGAGGTCGCGCTGGTTGCGCACGAGGCCGGTCTGCAGGGCGAAGGGCCGCGTCAGGCGCTCGACCGCCCGATCGCGCGCGGTCGCCTCGACCGGCGGCTCCGTGCCGCGGACGTCCGCGAACCAGGACCGGCAGAGCTCGGCGGTGCCCTCGGGGTCCTCGAACGGGAACGCGTGGCCGCCGGGCAGGACCTCCAGGCGCGAGCCCGGGATCGCGGCGGCCATCGTGCGGGCGTTCCGGACCGGGCTCATCGCGTCGAGCTCGCCGTGGGCGACGAGCGTCGGGCAGCGGATCGACGCGAGGTCGGTGCGCCGGTTGAAGCACGACGCCGCGAGCGCCTGCGTCGAGGCGACCCAGCTCCCGGCCCGGCCGACGAGGAACGGGCGGACGGCGGCGTCGAGCGTCGCGGGGTCCGCGGACGCGCGGAACGCGGGGGAGAAGAGGAACGCGGCGGGCCAGAGCCGGCCGCGGCGGGCGGAGTCCCGGGCGAGGGTCGCCAGCGTCCGCGCGCCCTCGGCCGCGCCGGGCGTCGCCGACAGCGGGCCGCCGGACCAGCCGCCGACGAGGGCGAGGGACCGCACGCGCCACGGCATCCGGACCGCGAGCTCGATCGCCACCGCCGCGCCGAGCGACACGCCGATCACGTGGGCGGACCGCACGCCGCACGCGTCGAGCACGCGGGCCGCGTCCGCGGCGAGCATCGCGACGGACACCGGGCCGGCCCAGCCGCCGGAGCGGCCCGCGCCGCGGTGGTCGAAGAGGATCGGCCGCATGCCGTCGGGCAGGACGCCGGCGAACGGGCGGAAGATCGCGGTGGAGATCGTCCAGCCCGTGATCGCCAGGACGGCCTCGCCGTCGCCCGTGGTCTCGACGTGCAGCCGCGGGCGACCGGGGGTGCGCAGCGCGCGCACCGGGGGCACGGAGGGGAGGGCCTGGTCGTGGGGACGCGGGGTCGGCATCGACGGTCGCGGCGCCCCGTGGGGGTGCGTCGCCGCAGGCGCTCGGGCCGCCGCTCGGGGCGGGGGCGGGGGTCGCCGGACGGGGACGCCGCGAGGTCACCGTACGCGCGCCCCGGACGGCCTCGGGTGTGCGGCCGTCCCCCTCCCGGCCACGCGCGGGGTGGCACTGACCCATGGCCGGACGGACGGTCCCACCGGGCCGGGGGGGTGGCTCCGGCGGTCCGCGGCCGGCGGCCCGACGACCGGGGGTGGTCGTCGTGCGCCGCCCCGTCCGGGGAGGCCCCGACGGCCGGGTGGTCCGCGCGCCGGCCGTCCGCCGACGCGGGGCCCGGAGCGGTCCTGGTCGCGACCGCAACGGCACCTACGACCACAACGACCACAAGCGTGACGCGGGTCACAGAGCGGCCTAGCTTCTTCGACCAGCGCTGCGACGACCGTCGTGGCACCCGCAACCCGCAGGAGCGCGACGGACATGACGATCACCGCACCGGCCGCCACGGCGTCCGCCACACCCCCGGCCAAGGTGCCATGGCGCCGCAGGCTCTACACCTGGGTCATCGTCGGCATCCTCGCCGGCGGCGTCCTCGGCGCGCTGGCCCCGGGCTTCGCCGCGAGCCTCGAGCCGCTGGGCACGTCCTTCGTCAGCCTGATCAAGATGGTGATCGCGCCGATCATCTTCTGCACGGTCGTCGCCGGCATCGGCTCGCTCGACTCGCTGCGCAAGGTCGGCCGCATCGGCGGCAAGGCGCTCCTGTACTTCGAGATCGTCACGACGATCGCCCTGGTCCTCGGGCTCGTCGTGATGAACGTCCTGAAGCCCGGCGTCGGCGTGCACGCGGACCCGTCGAAGATCGAGGTCAGCGAGGCGGTCTCGGGCTACATCGGCCAGGGAGAGTCGCAGCAGTGGTACGAGGTCATCACCCACATGATCCCGTCGAGCGTCGTCGGCGCCTTCGCGGAGGGCGAGATCCTCCAGGTGCTCTTCTTCTCGGTCCTCTTCGGCGTCGCGCTGAACCTCATGGGCCCGACGGGCAAGCCGATCGCGGCCGGCGTCGAGCGGCTCTCGCAGGTCTTCTTCAAGCTCGTGAAGATCATCATGTACGCCGCGCCCGTCGGCGCGTTCGGCGCGATGGCCTACACCGTCGGCGAGTACGGCACGGACGCGCTGACGAGCCTGCTGAAGCTCATCCTCATCTTCTACGGGACGTCGCTCTTCTTCGTCTTCGGGATCCTCGGCACGATCTGCTGGAGGAACGGGGTGAACATCTTCAAGCTCCTGCGGTACATGAAGGACGAGCTGCTGATCGTCCTGGGCACGAGCTCCTCCGAGTCCGTCCTGCCGAACGTCATGCGCAAGCTCGAGCACCTCGGCGCGTCGAAGCAGGTCGTCGGTCTCACCGTCCCGACGGGCTACTCGTTCAACCTCGACGGCACCGCGATCTACCTGACGCTCGCCGCCCTGTTCGTCGCCCAGGCGCAGGACGTGACGCTCGGCCTCGGCGCGCAGCTCGGCCTCGTCGGCATCCTGCTCCTCACCTCGAAGGGCGCCGCCGGCGTCACCGGCTCGGGCTTCATCGTCCTCGCCGCGACGCTCTCGTCGCTGGGCACGGTGCCGGTCGCCGGGATCATGCTGATCTTCGGCATCGACAAGTTCATGTCGGAGTGCCGCGCGCTGACGAACGTCGTCGGCAACAGCGTCGCCTCCATCGTCGTGGCCCGCTCCGAGAAGCAGTTCGACGAGGAGCGCGCCCGCCTCGTCCTGAACGGCGAGCTGCCGTACGTCGCGCCGATCGAGGACCGGCTCCGGCCGCCGGCCGAGGACGATGCCGCGGTCGACGCGCCGGGCACCCCGGTCGACGAGGACCGCGGCGTCCCGGCCCCGGCCCCGCGGCCCGGGCTGGCGACCCCGGCGGGCGTCGCCTGAGCGGCGGCGCGCGCCGCCGACCGACCCGCGTCCCGTGCGCCCCGTCCGCCCCGTCCGCCCCGTGCGGGCGGGGCGCGGTCCGTCCCGGGGACGGTCGATCCGGCCGGCCGTCGCCCGCTGCCCACCCCCGCACCGAGCACCTGGAAGCATGGCCCCGTGTCCCGCCGCCGCCTGATCGACCGGAGCCTCGCGACCCGGCTGCTCGGGCTGCAGCTCGTCGTCGTCGCGGTCGTCGTCGCCATCGGCGCGGCGGTCGCGATCCACTCGGCGCGGGAGGCGACCTACGACCGCCACCGCGACGAGACGCAGGCCGTGGCGCGGATCCTCGCGATCGAGCCGACGGTGCCCCGCGCGCTGGAGGGCCGGGACGCCACCCGCGCGCTGCAGCCGCTGACGGAGCGGATCCGCCGGGCGACCGGGATGTCGTTCATCACCGTGATGCGCCCGGACCGCACGCGCGTCACCCACCCGGACCCCGGGCTGATCGGCCGGCCGTTCGTCGGCCGGATCGCCCCCGCGCTCGCCGGGGACGAGTTCACGGAGCGCTACACCGGCACCCTCGGCCGGTCCGTGCGGACGGTCTCGCCGCTGCGCGACGGGTCGGGGCGCATCGTCGGGCTCGTGGCGGTCGGCGTCACGCTCGACCGCATCGGCGACCTGGCGGCGGAGCAGCTCCCGGCGCTCGTGCTGCTGGCGCTGGCGACGTTCGCGGTCGGCGGCACGCTCTCCGTCCTCCTCGCGCGACGGATCAAGCGGCAGACGCTCGGCCTGGAGCCCGGGCGGATCACCGCGCTCTACGAGCACCACGACGCGACGCTCCACGCAATCGGCGAGGGCGTCCTCGTGACGGACGCCGCCGGCCGGCTGACGCTCGCCAACGACGAGGCCCGCCGGCTGCTCGGGCTGGGCGAGGACGCCGAGGGCCGGCCCGTCGCCGCGCTCGGCCTGGCGCCGGACCTCGCGACGCTCCTGGCGGACCGCGACCCGGTGCGCGACGCGACCCTCGTCGTCGGCGACCGCCTGCTGCTGGCCGCGCACACCCCGACCACGGTCGACGGGCGTCCCACGGGCACGGTCACGATCCTGCGCGACCGCACGGAGCTCGAGGCGCTGGGCCGCGAGCTCGACGCCGTCCGCGGGATGACCGACGCGCTCCGCGCGCAGGCGCACGAGGCCGCCAACCGCATGCACACGATCGTCGGCCTGGTCGAGCTGGGACGCACGGACGAGGCGGTGCGGTTCGGCAGCGACGAGGCGTCGTTCGCGTCGGACCTGCTCGCCGACCTCGAGGCGCGGATCGACGAGCCGGCGCTCGTCGCCCTCGTCCTGGGCAAGGTCGCCGTGGCCCGGGAGCGCGGCGTCGCGCTGCGGGTCGCCGAGGACGGCGAGGTCCCGTCGACCGGGCTGCCGGCGGCGGACCTCGTGACGATCGTCGGCAACCTGCTCGACAACGCGATCGACGCGGCGGCGGTGCGCGGCGACGGGCACGTCGACCTTGTCCTGGGCGTGGTCGACGACGAGCTGGTGGTCGAGGTCGGCGACGACGGGCCCGGGCTGCCCGCGGGCGCGGCCGACCGGCTGTTCCGCGCCGGGTTCACCACGAAGCCCGCCGGCGCGGGTGGCCGGGGCGTCGGCCTGGCGCTCGTGGCGGGCGCGGCGGAGCGGCTCGGGGGCAGCGTCGCGGCGGAGGACCGCCCGGGCGGCGGCGCGTTGCTGCGGGTGCTGCTGCCGCTCGGGCACGCGGTCGCGACGGGGACGACGGAGGCGGGACGATGAGCATCCGGACCCTGGTGGTCGACGACGACGCGCACGTCGCGGGCGTCCACCGCGAGTTCGTCGAGCGGACGCCCGGGTTCGTGCCCGTCGGGGTGGTGCACCGCGGCGCGGAGGCGCTGGGCGCGATCGCCGCCGGGGGCGTCGACCTCGTCCTCCTGGACCTCTACCTGCCCGACGTGCACGGCCTCGAGGTCTGCCGGCGACTGCAGGCGGGCCAGGGCGAGCGGCCCGACGTCATCGCCGTGACCGCCGCCCGCGACGTCGCGACGGTGCACCGCGCCGTGGGCCACGGCGTCGTGCAGTACCTCGTCAAGCCGTTCTCGTACGCGACGTTCCGCGACAAGCTCGAGCGCTACGCCGCGTTCCGCAGCACCGTCTCGGCCGGTGCCCGCGAGGCGGACCAGGGGGCGGTCGACGCGCTGCTCGGCGGCCTGCGCGGCTCGTCCCTGCCGACGCTGCCCAAGGGCCTGTCGCGTCCCACCTACGACCTCGTCGCGAAGGCGCTGCAGGGCACGGAGGGCGAGCGCTCCGCGGTCGAGGTCGCCGACGCGTGCGGCATCTCGCGCGTGACCGCCCGCCGCTACCTCGAGCACCTCGTCGGCGAGGGCCGCGCCGAGCTCTCCATGCGGTACGGCAGCTCGGGGCGCCCCGAGCACCGCTACGGCTGGGTGCGCTGAGGCCCGTCGGGTCCGGGACGCCGGGCGGGCGCGCCGAGCACCGTCGGGTCCGCCCGGCGCAGCGCGGGACCGCGGAGCACCGTCAGGTCCCGGGGCGCCGACCGGGCACGACGACCGTCGGCTCGACGCCCCGCGGCGCCCGGACGGCGACCGCCCCGAGGTGCTCCGGGCCCGCATCGACGTCCAGCACGTGCAGGCCGTCCGCCGCGACGCCCCGCGTGCCGGCCCACGCCGTGCTGTGCTCGTGCAGCGGCTCGGCCAGGCCGACGCCGCGGGCCTTCGTCGCGGCCTCCTTGCGGACCCACACGCGCAGGAGCGCCGCGGACCGGTCGGTCGCGGCGACGACGAGCCGCCGCTCGTCGGGGTGCAGCTCCGGCAGCAGACCCTCCAGCTCGGCGGCCGGCCGGTCGCGCGGCTCGACGTCGACCCCGACCTCGTGCGCCGCCAGGGCCACGACGGCGAGCCCCGCGGCGTGGCTCAGCGAGACGTGCAGGCCGGGGGCCTGCGGCAGCACGGGCCGGCCGTGCGGCTCGCCGCAGGAGGGACAGGGCGCGGCGCCGAGCACGACCTCGCGGGGGGCGACGCCCAGCACGGGCGCGACCACGCTCCGCAGCCCGACGTGGGCGACGAGGTAGAGGTCGCGGTCCGCGGCCCGGCGGAACGCCGCGGCCCGCTCGCGCTCCTGGGCGGACAGCACGCCCGAGGCCTCCCGCGCCGCGGCGACCGCGTCGGCGGTGACCGGCAGGCGGCGGAGGCGGACCTCGCCGGGCGGCGGCGGGACCGTCCCGTCGCCCGCCGGGGTCATCGCTCCCGCGCGGAGGCCCAGGCACCCCAGAGCCGCGCGTAGGGGCCGCCGGCCGCCACGAGCTCGTCGTGGGGGCCCTGCTCCACGACGCGGCCGGCCTCGAGGACGACGACCCGGTCGGCGGTCGCGGCCTGCTTCAGCCGGTGCGCGACGACGAGCGCCGTGCGTCCCGCGAGGGCGCCGTCGGCGGAGCGCTCGAGCTCGCGGGCGCCGGCGCTGCCGGACTCCGCCGTGGCCTCGTCGAGGACGGCGACGAGCGGGTCGCGCAGGACGAGCCGCGCCAGGGCGAGCTGCTGCGCCTGCGTCGTCGTCGGCTCCCGCCCGCCCTCGCCGACGACCGTCGCGAGGCCCTCGGGGAGCGCCCGCACCCAGCCGTCCGCGCCGACGGTGGCCAGCGCCGCGTGCAGCTCGTCGTCCGTGGCGTCCGGGCGGGCCAGGCGCAGGTCGTCGCCGAGGGTGCCCGCGAAGACGTGGACCTCCTGGGTGACGAGGAGGACGGTGTCGGCCGCCCGGGTCGGCCCGAGCTCGTCGAGCGTCGCCCCGCCGATCAGGATGCTGCCGCGCGTCGGGCGGTCGATGCCGCAGACGAGGCGCGCCAGGGTCGTCTTGCCCGCGCCGGTGGTGCCGATCAGGGCGACCCGCTCGCCGGGCGCGATCCGCAGGTCGACGTCGTGGAGGACGGGGTGGCCGGGGACGTGCTCGTGGCCGACGCCGCGCAGCACGACCTCGCCGTCGCGGGCCGTGGCCGGCTCCGCGGGGTCCTCGGGCGGCTCGATGCTCGCGACGCCGACGAGGCGGGCGAGCGCCGTCGTCGCCTCCTGGATGTCGTCCACGAGCATGAGGAGCGTCCCGATCGGGTCGAACGCGCGGTGGAAGTAGAGCGCGCCGGCGGTCGCCGTGCCGACGCTGATCGTGCCCGCGTCGACGAGCAGGAAGCCCGCGACGACGACCGCCGAGAGCCCCACGAGCTCGGCGCCGTTGAGCTTGGGGAACATCCGCGCCAGCAGGCGGAACCCGTGGAGCGCCTCGTCGCGCGCCGCGCCCGAGGTCTCGCGGACGCGCTCCAGGCGGGCGTCCCCGATCCGCAGGGCCCGCGACGTCGGCGCGCCGGCGAACGCGTCGAGCAGCTGCTGGGTGCGCTCGCCCTCGAGGACCCGCTGGCGCCGGTAGACGGGGACGGCGTCGCGCAGGTAGGCGCGCAGGGCGAGGACCTGGATCGGCGCGGCGGCCAGCGCCGCGAGCGCGAGGCGCCAGTCCAGGACGACGAGCCCGACGACGGTCAGGCCGACGGTGAGGCCGGCGCCCGCGATCGTCGGGACCGTGGCGGAGATCGCCCGGGAGACGATCTCGACGTCGCCGCCGATCCGGCTGAGGAGGTCGCCGGAGCCCGCCCGCTCCACCCGCCGCAGCGGGATCCGGAGCGCCCGGCCGACGACGCGTTCGCGCAGGTCCGCCAGGACGGACTCGCCCAGGCGCACGACGAGCTGGCCGCCGACGCCCGTCAGGAGCGCCTGCACGAGGGCGGCCGCGAGGAGCAGGCCGGCGGCGACGGCGAGGTCGCCCGTGCCGCGGTCGTCGGCGACGATGTCGACGACGAGGCCCAGCAGCGGCGGCACCGCGAGCCCCGCGGCGGCGCCGCCCACGAGCACGAGCAGCGACGCGAGCCCGAGGCCCGGCCGGTCGGCGACGAGGCGGGCGACGACGCGGCGGGCCTCGCGCGGCTCGGCCGTGGGCAGCAGGTCGGCGGTGGCGACGGGGCGCCCGCCGTCGGGGCGGCCGCCGGTCGCGGGAACGTCCGGGGCGCTCACGAGAGCACCGCCGCCCGGTAGGCGTCCTCGCGCTGCACGAGCTCCGCGTGGGTGCCCTCGGCGACGACGCCGTCGTCGCCGAGGAGGACGACGCGGTCGCAGGCCGCCAGCAGCGACGGGCTCGTGGCGACGACGACCGTGGTGGCGCCGTCGCGCAGGCGCCGGACGCCCGAGGCGATGCGCGCCTCGGTCACCGCGTCGACCGCCGTCGTCGGCTCGTGCAGCACCAGGACGGGCGGGGAGGCCGCGAGCGCGCGGGCCAGGGCGACGCGCTGGCGCTGCCCGCCGGAGAGCGACCGGCCGCGCTCGCCGACCTGGCCGTCGAGGCCGCCGGGGATCGCGCGGACGGCCTCGTCGGCGCCGCTCGCGTCGAGGACCGCGGCCAGGTCGTGCACGGGCCCGGCCGCCGCCAGGACGTTGTCGCGGACGGTGCCGGAGAAGAGCGCCGCGTCGTGGTCGGCGACGAGGACCAGGCCGCGCGCGTCGTCCAGCGCCAGGTCCGAGGTGGGCCGGCCGTCGACGCGCAGGGCGCCGGGTGGTGCCTCGCCGCGGTGGGCGAGCAGGTCGACCAGCGCGGACGAGGCGGCGGGATCGGCGGCGACGACGCCGAGGTGCTCGCCCGCGGCGACCTGCAGGCCCGGCGTGCCGGCGGGGGTGGGGGCGACCGCGAGGGCGACGGCGGACGGGACGGCCTCGGCGCGCCCGCGAGCCGGCTCCGCGGCGCGCGGGTCCTCGCGGTCCGGCGCGGCCTGCAGGAGCGCCGAGACGCGGTCGGCGGCGGCGCGCGACTCGGCCAGCAGGGTGCTCGCGAAGGCCAGGCGCTGCAGCGGGCCGACGAGGAACTGCGTCAGGCCGACCGCGGCGACGAGCTCGCCGATGCTGATGGTGCCGTCGAGCGCGAGGCGCCCGCCGACCCAGGCGACGATCGCGAGGAACGCGCCGCTGATGAGGACGTTCGCGCCGAGCAGCAGGTTCTGGGCGACCCCGGCGCGGACGGCGGCGTCGAGGGCGCGACGGCTCGCGACGCGGTAGCGCTCGGCGCCGGCGCGCTCCGCGCCGATGCCCTTCAGGACCCGCAGGCCCGACGCCAGGTCGGTCGCCACGCCCGCGGCCTCGGCGGCGCGCGCCTGGTCGACGCCGCTGCGGCGCTCGAGCGGCCGCGCGAGGAGCTGCAGCGCGTAGAGGAGCGGCGGCGTGCCGAGGAGGACGAGCAGCCCGAGCGGCAGCGACGTCGCGAGCAGCACCGCGGCCGTCACGACGATCGCGGCGATCGCGGCCCCGCCGACGCTCACGGCCTCGAGGACGTCGACGGTGCGCCGCGCGTCGGAGCCCGCGACCGTCACCTGCGCGCCGGCGGAGCCGCCGACGTCGGCCCGGACCGCGCCCGGCCGCGGGGGCGCGGCGATGCCCGCGGCGGCGAGGACCCGGCGGGCCAGCGCGGTGCGCAGGTCGTGCTCGCCGCGCTCGAGCCCGCCGACGAGCGTCAGCAGCTGCACCCGGTAGGCCGTGGTCAGGAGCGCGAAGAGCAGGGCGAGCACCACGATCCAGAGGACGAGCTCGCCGGCGTCGCGGCGCTCGATCGCCCGGTCGACGAGCACGCCGATCAGGACGGGGACGAAGGCCTCGCAGGTCTGGTGGACGACCCCGCCGAGGGTCGAGACGACGGCCGGGCGACGGCGCTCGCGCAGGACCTGGCGCAGCAGCGGCCGGCCCCCGGCGGCGGGCACGGCGGGACCGTCCGCCCCGGGGGAGAGGGCGGGGGTGGACACCGGGGTTAGGCTACCCTTGCGCCGCCGGCGGGGGAGTCCGGCCCGCCGCGAACATCGTGTTAGGGTCACCGAATGACTGGGACGTGCCCCCCCGAGCGCCCCGAGTCCCGCCAGGACGACGAGCGGCACCGTCTCCTCGTGGAGCTCGCCACGGACGACCGCGTCGTGGTCGACGAGACGTGGCCCGCGGCGTTCCTGCGCCGTGCCGCCGAGCGCCCCGACGCGGTCGCCGTCGTCTGCGAGGAGCAGGCCTGGACGTACGCCGAGCTCGACGCCCGCTCCGCCCGGATCGCCCGCGAGCTCCTGCGCCGCGGGGTCGGTGCCGAGGACGTCGTCGGGGTCGCCGTGCCGCGCTCGTGCGACATGGTCGCCGCCCTCCTCGGCGTGATGCGCGCCGGCGCGGCGTACCTGCCCCTCGACCTCGACCACCCCGCCGAGCGCGTCGCGTACATGCTGGAGGACGCCGGGGTGCGGGCCGTCCTGACGACCGCCGCCCTGCGGGACGACCTGCCCGCGGTCGACGGCCTGCGGCCGGTCCTGCTCGACGCGTTGCCCGCGGGGGCGGCCCCCGCCGCCGCCACCGCCGCCCCCGACCCGGCCGGCCCCGCCTCGATCCACGCCGCCGCCTACGTCATCTACACCTCCGGCTCGACGGGCCGGCCGAAGGGCGTCGTCCTGTCGCACGAGGGGATCGGCAGCCTGATCGCCACCGCCGTCGACCGCCTCGGCGTGGACGGGGACAGCCGCGTCGTGCAGTTCGCGTCCGTCGGCTTCGACGTCGCGGTCTGGGACCTCTGCATGGCGCTCGGCGTCGGCGGGCGCGTGGTCGTCGTGCCGTCGGACCGCCGCGTCGCCGGCCCCGCGCTCACCCACTACATCGCCGACCACGGCGGGACGCACATGATCCTGCCGCCGTCGCTCGTCGGCGCGCTGCCCGACGACTGCACGCTGCCGGACGGGGCCGTCCTCGTCGTCGGCACGGAGGCCGTCCCCGCCGCGGTCATCGCCCGCTGGGGCGCGCGGCTGCGGGTCGTCGTCGCCTACGGGCTGACGGAGGCGACCGTCAACTCGACCCTGTGGACGGCGCGCCCCGACCACGAGGGGCCCGTGCCGATCGGCGTCCCGGACCCCAACACCCGCTGCTACGTCCTGGACGAGGCGCTCGAGCCGGTGCCGGTGGGGACGGAGGGCGAGCTCTACGTCGGCGGCCGCGGCCTCGCGCGGGGCTACCTCGGGCGGCCGGCCCTGACCGCCGGGCGGTTCGTCGCCGACCCGCACGCCGCGGCGGCCGGGATCCCCGGCGCCCGCATGTACCGCACGGGCGACCGGGCGCGGTGGCGGCCCGACGGGACGATCGACTTCCTCGGCCGCGGCGACGGCCAGGTCAAGGTCCGCGGCCACCGCGTCGAGACGGGCGAGGTCGAGGCCGCGCTCGTGCGCCACCCCGGCGTGCGCCAGGCGGCGGTCGTCGTGCGCGAGGACGCGGCCGCGGACGGGCCGGCGGTCGCCCGGCTCGTCGGCTACGTCGTCCCCCGCGACGCCGCGGACGCCCCGGACCCCGCGGTGCTGCGCGACCACGTCGCCGCGGCGCTGCCCGCGGCGATGGTGCCCTCCGCGGTCGTCCTCGTCGAGGGCGCGCTGCCGCTGACCCCGAACGGCAAGCTCGACCGTCGGGCGCTGCCGGCCCCGGACTTCTCCGCGCTGGCCGGCGACGACGCGCCGCGGGACGAGCGCGAGCGGGTCGTCGCCGAGCTCGTCGCCGCCACGCTCGGGCTCCCGCGCGTCGGGATCCACGACGACTTCTTCGCCCTCGGCGGCGACAGCATCGTGGCGATCGGCCTCGTCGGCCGCGCCCGGGAGGCCGGGCTGCTCCTGCGCCCGCGCGACGTCTTCGACCGCCGCACGCCGGCGGGGCTCGCCGAGGTCGCCCGCGAGGCGCACGGCACCGTCCACGACGACGACGGCGTCGGCCACGTGCCCGCCACGCCGATCGTGCACTGGCTGCGCGAGCTCGGCGGCAGCATCGGCGCGTTCCACCAGGGCGTCCTCCTGCGCGCCCCCGCGGACCTCCACGACGAGGGGCTGCGCACGCTCGTCCAGGCCCTGCTCGACCACCACGACCTGCTCCGCGCCCGGCTGCACCGCGGCGACGGCTGGAGCCTCGACGTCCTGCCGCGCGGCGCCGTCGCCGCGGTCGACGTGCTGCACCGGGTCGACGTGGGGGAGGAGCCGGACGCCCTGCGCCGCGCGACCGCCGCGGCCCGCGCGGCCGGCGTGGCGCGGCTCTCGCCCGACGCCGGCCGGACGATCGACGTCACCTGGCTGCGCCCGGCCGACGGCGGCGAGGGCCGGCTGCTCGTCCTGGTCCACCACCTCGTCGTCGACGGGGTGACGTGGCGCGTCCTGCGCGAGGACCTCGAGCGGGCCTGGTGCGCCGTCGTGGAGGGCCGCGGTGTGACGCTCGCCCCCGTCGCCACGTCCTTCCGCACCTGGGCGCGACGCCTGCAGGCCGCCGGCACGACGGGCGCCCGGCGCGGGGAGCTCGAGGGGTGGCGGGACGTCGCCGCGACGCCGGACCCGCTCCTCGGCGACCGCGCGCTCGACCCGGCGCGCGACCTCGTCGGCGGCTCCGGGGCGCTCGAGGTGCGGCTCGGCCCCGACGACGTCGAGCCGCTCCTGGGCCGCCTGCCCGCGAGCTACCGCGGCACGGTCAACGACGTGCTCCTGACCGCCCTGGCCGTCGCGGTCGACCGCTGGCGGGCGACGCGCGGCGTGGCCGGCGCGGGCGCCCCCGTGCTCGTCGACCTGGAGGGCCACGGCCGCGAGGACGTGTTCGAGGACGTCGACGTCGCCCGCACGCTGGGGTGGTTCACGACCGTCTTCCCCGTCCGCCTGGCGCCGGGGTCGGTCGACTGGGCGTCGTTCGTCGACGGCGGCGCGGCGGCCGGCGACGCGCTGCGGCGCGTGAAGGAGGGCCTGCGCGCCTTCCCCGACCGCGGCCTCGGCCACGGCGTCCTGCGCCACCTGGACCCCGTCACCCGCGACGAGCTCGCCGCACCCGGCGACCCCCAGGTCCTCTTCAACTACCTCGGCCGCTTCGGGATCGAGGGCGACGCCCCGTGGACCCCGGCGCCCGAGGAGGTCCCGCTCGTCGACCTGCGCGACCCGGGGATGCCGATGGCGCACGTCCTCGACGTCGACGCGCTCGTCTCGGACGCCCCGGACGGCCCGCACCTGCGCGCGACGTTCTGCTGGGCCACCGGCGTGCTCGACGAGGAGCGCACCGGGCAGCTCGCGGCGCTCTGGCTCGACGCGCTGCGCGGCCTCGCGCGCCACGCCGCCCGCGTCGGCGACGTGCCGCTCGCGCCGTCCGACGTCCCGCACGTCGACGTGGACCAGACCGAGCTCGACGGGCTCTCCGCGCTGGTCCCGGACCTGCAGGACGTGCTCCCGGCCACCGCCCTGCAGGAGGGCCTGTTCTTCCACGCCGTGACGGGCGAGCCCGGCGTCTACGTCGTGCAGCAGGCGATCGACCTCGCCGGCCCGGTCGATCCGGGGGCGCTCCGCGGGGCGCTCGAGGCGCTCGTCGCGCGCCACCCGGCCCTGCGCACCGCGCTGCACCAGCGCGAGGACGGCCGGGTCGTGCAGCTCGTCGCGCGCGCGGTGGAGGTGCCCTGGCGCGAGGAGGACGCGGCGGACGCCGGCGACGACCGCACCGCGGACGGATCCGAGGACCACGCCGCAAGCACCCACCGCGAAGGCGCCGCGACCGGGCGTGCCCTGGCCGACCCCGAGGCGCGCGCCGACGCGGTCGCCGCCGCGGAGCGCGACGCCGGCTTCGACCTGGAGCGCCCGCCGCTCGTGCGCGGGGCGCTCGTCCGCCTGGGGCCGGACCGCCACCGCCTGCTCCTGACGCTGCACCACGTGATCTCGGACGGCTGGTCGGAGGCCGTGCTGCTCGACGACCTCGTCGCGGGCTACGCGACCCCGGCCGCCGCCCCCGTCGTCGGCGGCACGGGCGTCCACCGCGACTACGCGGGCTGGGTCGCCGCGCGCGACCGCGACGCCGCCCGCGACGCGTGGCGCACCGCGCTGGCCGGCCTGGACGGGCCGACCCGCACCGTGCCGGCCGACGCGACGCCGACGACGGTGCGCTTCGACGTCGCGTCGGCGGAGCTCGACGAGGAGCGCACGGCCCGCCTCGTCGCCGCCGCCCGCGCGCTCGGCGTCACGCCGAACACCGCCGTCCAGGCCGCGTGGGGCCTCGTCCTGGGCCGCCGGACCGGCCGGGACGACGTCGTCTTCGGCACGACGATCTCGGGCCGTCCGCCCGAGGTCCCCGGCCTGGACCGCGCCGTGGGCCTCTTCATCAACACGCTGCCCGTCCGGGTGCGCCGGGCGCCCGACGACACCCTCGCGGGCCTCGTCGGCCGGCTGCAGGACGAGCAGGCCGAGCTGCTCGACCACCAGCACCTCGGGCTGGCCGAGGTCGGCCGTCTCGCCGGGCACGCGGAGCTCTTCGACGCCCTCTACGTCTTCGAGAACCACGCACGGGCGGCCCCGGAGCGCGACGTCACCGACGACGTCCGCATCACCGGCTTCGCGACCCGCGACGCCGACCACTATCCGCTGACCCTCGTGGCCACGCCGGGCGAGCGGCTGTCGTTCCTGCTGAAGCACGACCTCGACCACGTCGACGTCGCCGCGGGCGCGCGCCTGCTGGGCGAGGTCGTCGCGATCCTCGACGCGCTGGCCGAGACGCCCGAGGCCCGCGTGGAGGAGGTCGTCGGTGCTGCCGACGATGCAGTCGCCGGGGCCGACGCGGCCGAGCGGGAGGCCGTCCGCGCGCTGGGGACGGGCGCGCCCGCGACCACCCCCGCCGCGGCCACCCTGCACGCCGCCTTCGCCGCGCAGGTCACGCGGACCCCGGACGCCGACGCGGTCCTCGCCGAGGACGCCCGCCTGACCTACGCCGCGCTCGACGCCCGCGTCGACGCGCTCGCGGCGCGCCTGCGCGAGGCCGGGGTCGGTCGGGACGCCGCGGTCGCCGTGACGGTCCCGCGCTCGGCCGAGCAGCTCGTCGCCCTCCTCGCGGTCCACCGCGCCGGGGGCGCCTACCTGCCCGTCGACCCGGAGTACCCCGAGGAGCGGCGCCGGCTGCTGCTCGAGGACGGCGGGGCGCGGGTCCGCGTCGAGCCCGGTGCGGACGGTCGCGCGGTCGTGGTCCGCAGCGACGGGGCGGACGGGGCGCCCCGCGGTGCCGCGGCCCACGCCACGGGCGAGGCGGGTGCCGGGCCCGACGACGCCGCCGCGATCCTCTACACGTCCGGCTCGACCGGGCGGCCGAAGGGCGTCGTCCTCACCCACCGGGCGCTCCACGCGTACCTGACCTGGTCGCAGGAGCAGCACCCGCTCGGCGCCGGCGACCGCATGGTGGCGAAGGCGTCCATGAGCTTCGACATGGCGCTCGCCGAGCTGCTCGCGCCGCTCCTGGTCGGCGCCGCCGTGGTCGTCGCGCCGCCCGGCGCGCAGCGCGACCCGGCGCAGATCGCGGCCCTCGTCCGCGACGAGCGCGCGACCTCGATCTGGTTCGTCCCCTCCATGCTGGGCGCCTACCTGGCCGTCGCGGAGGAGACCGGCGACCCGACCGCGTGGTCGGGCCTGCGCCGCGTGCTGGCCGGCGGCGAGGCGCTCACGACGGACCTCGCGGAGCGCTGGCGCACGGTCACCGGCGTGCCGCTGCACAACGTCTACGGGCCGACGGAGACCGCGGTGCAGGTCTGCCACCGGACGCCGGAGCCGGGCGACGGCGCGCAGGACCGCGACGTCGTGCCGATCGGCCGGCCGCTCCACGGCCTGCGCCTGCACGTGCTCGACGGCCGGCTGCGCCCGGTGCCGGTCGGCGTCGACGGCGAGCTGTACGTCGCCGGCGACCAGCTCTCCCGCGGCTACCACGACCGCCCCGCGCTGACCGCGGCGCGCTTCGTCGCCGAGCCCGGGGGCCCGGCGGGCTCGCGGATGTACCGCACGGGCGACCTCGTCCGCTGGGCCGCCGACGGCGCGCTCGAGTTCCGGGGTCGCACCGACCACCAGGTCAAGCTCCGCGGCAACCGCGTCGAGCCCGGCGAGATCGAGGCCCGGATCGCGCGCCTGGACGGCGTCGCCCAGGCCGCCGTCGTCGTGCGGGACGCGGCGCCCCGGCTCGTGGCGTACGTCGTGCCCGGCCGCGGCGGCTCCCGGTCCGGGGCCGCGGCGACCGGACCGGCACGCCTCGACCCCGACGTGCTGCGCGCCGCGGTGGAGGCCGTCCTGCCCGCCGCCCTCGTCCCGGACGCGTTCGTCGTGCTGGACGGCCTGCCGCTGAGTCCGAACGGCAAGGTCGACCGGGCGGCGCTGCCCGCCCCGGCGCGCGGGGCCGGGCGGGCGACGGGACGGGACGAGGCGGACCGGGCCACGACCTCGCAGGACGGCCTCAGGCGGTCCGCCGACGACGTGGCCGCGGCGTCCCCGGCGGTCGTCGACGTCCTGCGCGAGGTCTTCGCGGACGTCCTCGGCCTGGACGACGTGGCGCCGGAGGACGACTTCTTCCGCCTCGGCGGCGACTCCATCCTCTCCATCACCGTCACGATCCGCGCGCGTCGCCGCGGCGTCCACGTGCAGGCGCGCGACGTCTTCCGGCACCGCACGCCCGCGGCGCTCGCGGCGGAGGCCCGCGTCGAGCCCGGCGACGACGCCGCGCCGAACGGGGCGACCACGCGGCCCGGGGCGACCGCCGCCGCCGCGACGGCCGCCGGCGCTCCCACGGACCCGGCCGGTCCCGGCGCGCGCCCCGACGACGGCGTCGGCCCCGTGCCGCTCCTCCCGATCGTGCACCGCCTGCGCGAGGCGGGCGGGACGATCGACCGCTTCGCCCTGTCCATGCTCGTCGCGGTGCCCGCCGGGGCGACCCGCGACGAGCTCGCGGCGACCCTGGGGGCGGTCGTCGACCACCACGCCGGCCTGCGGCTGCGCCTGGACCACCCCCACCCCGCCGCGTGGGCGCTCGACGCCGGCGCGCCCGGGAGCGTCGACGCCGGCGGGCTGCTGCGGCGCGCGGACGCCGCGGGCCTGGCCGGCGCCGCGCTCCGCGAGCTCGTGACCGCGAACTCCGACGCGGCTGCCTGCCGCCTGGACCCCGGGGCCGGCCGGACCCTCGACGCCGTCTGGCTCGACGCGGGTCCCGACCACGACGGTCGGCTCGTCCTGACCGTCCACCACCTCGCCGTCGACGGGGTCTCGTGGCGCATCCTCTTCGAGGACCTCGCCGCCGCCTGGGAGGCGGTCCGCGCCGGCACGACGCCGGAGCTCGAGCCCGCGACGACCTCGCTGCGCCGGGCCGGCCGCGCCGCCGCCGAGGCCGCGGGCACCCCGGAGCGCCTGCGCGAGCTGTCGCACTGGGAGGCCGAGCTGCGCCCCGGCGCCGAGCTCGTCCCGGGCGCCGCGCCGCAGGGCACGACGGCCTCGATCGTCGCCACCGCCACCGAGGTCGGCCCGGCCGACACCGCCGCGCTCCTCACCGACGTCCCGGCCGCCACCGGCTCCGACGTCACCGAGGTGCTCCTCGCGGCGCTCGCGGTCGCCGTCGCCCGCTGGCGCGCCGGTCGCGGCGACGGGCCCGCCCCGCTGCTCGTCGACCTCGAGCGCCACGGCCGCGACCCCCTCGCACCCGACGTCGACCTCTCGCGCACCGTCGGCTGGCTCACGAGCGTGCAGCCCGTCCGCCTGCCCGGGGTCGACCCGGCCGACGTGCTGTCCGCGCTGCGCGGCACCGTCGAGCGCGTCCGCGCCGCGCCGGAGAACGGCGTCGGCCACGGGCTGCTGCGGCACCTCGACCCGCAGGGCGCGACGGTCCTGCGCGGCGCGGCGGCCGCCCAGGTCCAGGTGAACTACTTCGGCCGGTTCCCCGCGTCGACGGGCGCCCCGTGGACCCCCGCGCCGGAGCAGGACGCGCTCGTCCCCGGCGGCGACCCCGGCCAGGCCCGGCCGCACCTGCTCGAGCTCGACGTCGTCGGCGAGGAGCGCCCGGGCGGCACCGTGCTGCGCGCGACGTTCTCCCGCACCACGGACGACCTGGGCGACGACGACCTCGCCGCGATCCGCGACGGCTGGGCGACGGCGCTGCGCGAGCTGCGCGCCGCCGCGGACGGGATCGTCCCGGAGCTCCGCGCCGCCGACCTGCGCACGGTCGGGCTGACCCAGGACGAGCTCGACCTCGTCGTGGACCGCAGCCCCGTCCCGGTCGACGACGTCTGGTCGCTTGCGCCGCTGCAGGAGGGGCTGTACTTCCACTCCGTCTTCGACGCCGGCGACCTCGACCCGTACACCCTGCAGACGGTCTACGAGATCGACGGCGGCGTCGACCTCGACCGGCTCCGCGCGGCCTGCGCAACGCTCCTGCGCCGCCACGCCGTGCTGCGCGCCGCGTTCCAGTCCGACGGGCTGCCGCGGCCGGTGCAGGTCGTCGGCCGCGACGTGGCGATGCCGATCCGCGAGCTCGACCTCGCCGACGCCACGCCCGAGGAGCGCCGCGCCGAGCTCGAGCGGGTCCTCGCCGCCGACCGGGCGGAGCGCTTCGACCTGGCGGCCCCGCCGCTCTTCCGCATGCTCGTCGTGCGCCTGGGCGGCGGTCGCGACCGGCTCGTCGTCACGAACCACCTCGTCCTCTGGGACGGCTGGTCGCAGGGGCTCTTCCGCGACGAGCTGCTGACCCTCCTCGCGTCCGCGGGCGACGACGCGGCGCTCGACCCGACCGGCTCCTACGCCGACCACCTCGCGTGGCTGGCCGACCGCGACGTCCCCGCCGCCGAGGAGGCGTGGCGGACGGCGCTCGCCGGCTTCGAGGAGCCCACCCTGATCGGACCCGCCGGGCGCACGGACCCCGTGCTGCCCGAGAGCCGCCGGACCGCCCTGACCGCCGCCCTGACCGCGCGCCTGACGGACGCCGCGCGCGACGCGGGCGTGACGCTGAACGCGGTGCTGACCGCCGCCTGGGGCCTCGTCCTGGGCAGCACGCTCGGCCGCGACGACGTCGCGTTCGGCGTCACCGTGGCCGACCGCCCGGCCGAGGTCGACCGCGTCGAGCGGATCCTCGGCCTCTTCATCAACACGGTCCCCGACCGCGTGCGCCTGCACCCGGCGGAGACCGTCCGCGAGCTGCTGCGCCGCCGGCAGGACGAGCGGACCGCGCTCATGGGCCACGAGCACCTCGGCCTCGGCGCGATCCAGCGCGCCGCGGGGACGGGGTCCGGTGCGTTCTTCGACACGCTCTTCGTCCTGCAGAACTTCGGCGGCGCGGACGACGCGTCGCTGGCGGAGCTGCGCGAGCGTCACGGTGCGCAGGTGGTCGGCGGCGTCGACGCGACGCACTACCCCCTGACGCTCGTGGCGACCCCGGGCCCGCGCCTGCGGCTGCTGCTCGACCACCGCCCGGACGTGCTGGACCGCGACGCGGCCGAGACGATCCTGGCGCGCTACGTCGCCGTCCTCGAGCGGCTCGTGGACGACCTCGACGCGCCGACGGCCCGGATCGACGTCCTGCTCGACGCGGAGCGCGCCGACGACGAGGCCGCGTGGGCCGTCGCCGACCGCGACGTCCCCGACGACACGGTCGCCGAGCTGCTCGCCGCGC
Organism: Actinomycetota bacterium; assembly: GCA_009699505.1. Classification (GTDB taxonomy): domain Bacteria; phylum Actinomycetota; class Thermoleophilia; order Solirubrobacterales; family Solirubrobacteraceae; genus Patulibacter. The sequence goes on from WLOB01000005.1 coordinate 25,437, forward strand.
AGGCCGCGCGGACGCCGGACCTGCTCGCCCTCGTCTCCGGCGACGAGCGCCTGACGTACGCCGAGCTCGACGACCGCGTCCACCGCTTCGCCCGCCTGCTGCTCGAGCACGGCGCCGGCCCCGAGGCGACGGTCGCGCTCGCGCTGCGCCGCTCCTCCGACGCCGTGGCCGCCCTCTTCGCGGTCCTGGCGACGGGCGCGGCGTACCTGCCCATCGACCTCGACCACCCCGCCGAGCGCATCGCGCTGATGCTCGAGGACGCCGCCCCGGTGTGCGTGCTCACGACGAGCGGTGCGGCGCGCGCGCTGCCGGACGACGGGACGCGGGCGGCCGCGCCGTCGCCGCAGGACGGCGGCGACCCGGAGTCGTGCGACGACACCGGATCGGCGCCCGTCGGCCCGCGGTCGGCCGGCGGAGCCCTCCCGGTCCCGCGGGTCCTCCTCGACGACCCCGCGGTGGTCGACCGGCTCGCCGCGCTCCCGGGCACCCCGCTCGACGACGACGAGCGTCCCGGGTTCGCGCCCGGCACGCCCGGCCGGCTCGAGCACCCCGCCTACGTCATCTACACCTCCGGCTCGACCGGTCGCCCGAAGGCGGTGGTCACCCCGCACCGCGGCCTGACGAACATGCAGGTCAACCACCGCGAGGCGATCTTCGAGCCCGTGATCGCCGCCGCCGGCCGCCGGCTGCGGATCGCCCACACGGTCTCCTTCGCGTTCGACATGTCGTGGGAGGAGCTGCTCTGGCTCGTCGAGGGCCACGAGGTCCACGTCTGCGACGAGGACCTGCGCCGCGACGCCGAGGCCCTGGTCGCCTACTGCGACGCGTACCGCATCGACGTCGTGAACGTCACCCCGACCTACGCGCACCACCTCTTCGACCAGGGGCTGCTCGACGGGGCGGGGACGTCGTCGACGGCCGACGATCCCGCGGACCGGTCCGCGCGGGCGGGGGACGCGGCTCCGGCCGACGTCGTCGCCGACCACGGGGCGTCGGCGGACGACGCGGTCGCCGGTACGGCGCCGGGACGGGAGCACCGCGCCCACCGGCCGGCCCTCGTCCTGCTCGGCGGCGAGGCGGTCTCCGACGCCGTCTGGACCCGGCTGCGCGAGACGGACGGGACCCTCGGCTACAACCTCTACGGGCCGACGGAGTACACGATCAACACGCTCGGCGCGGGCACGGACGAGAGCGCGACCCCGGCGGTCGGGCGCCCGATCCTGAACACCCGCGCGCACGTCCTCGACGGGGCGCTGCGGCCCGTGCCGCCCGGCGCGCCCGGGGAGCTCTACATCGCCGGGATCGGCCTGGCCCGCGGGTACCACGACCGGCCGGCGCTGACCGCCGCGCGGTTCGTCGCCGACCCGTTCGGCGCGCCCGGCGAGCGCATGTACCGCACGGGCGACCTCGTCCGGCGGCGCGCCGACGGCATCATCGACTTCCTCGGCCGCACGGACGACCAGGTCAAGATCCGCGGCCACCGGGTCGAGCTCGGCGAGGTCGAGTCCGCGCTCGACGACCTGCCCGGTGTGGCGCAGGCGGCGGTCGTGGTCGACGCCGGGGCGACCGACGGCGGCGCGCCCGGGGTGGGCGACGGGTCCGCCGCGACCGGCGACGGGCGCGCGGCCGACCGTCCGCCCGCGGCCGGCGATGGGCCCGCGGGCGACGGCGCGGCCGGGACAGCGGCGGGTGCCGCGGCGCCCGCGGTGGCCCGGCTGCTCGGGTACGTCGTGCCGGACGGCGAGGCGCCCGACGACCTCGGCGGACGCCTGCGCGACGCGCTGAAGGACCGCCTGCCGGAGTACATGGTCCCCGCCGCCGTCGTGGTCGTCGACGCCCTGCCGCTGACGATCAACGGCAAGCTCGACGTGCGGGCACTGCCCCGCCCCGAGCTCGACGCGGGTGGCGCGGGCGGCGCGCCGTCCACGCCGGACGAGGAGCTCGTCGCGGCGCTCTACGGCGAGGTCCTGGGCCTCGACCGCGTCGGCGTCGAGGACTCGTTCTTCGACCTCGGCGGCCACTCCCTGCTCGCCGTCCTGCTCGTCGGCAGGGCACGTAAGCGCCTCGACGTCGCCGTCAGCGCCCGCGACGTCTTCGAGCAGCCGACGGTCGCGGGCCTCGCGGCGCGGCTGAGCGCGCGGCGCGCGGAGGCCGGGGACTGACCCGCGGCGGGCCGGTCCCGTCCGGCGCCGGCCGGACCCGCCACCGGGCGGGTCGGGGGGCGCCCTACCCCGTCCGTCAGCCCACGGGGTAGGGCGTCAGGTAGCCGCCCATGCGGGTGAAGTACTCCGCGCCCGTCATCACGGTGCCGTCCGGCGTGCGGAGCCGCTGGATCACGAGGCCGCGGTTCAGCCCCTTGTGCGGCTGCGGGCCCGCGACGATCGCGACGCCGTCGCCCTCGCGGTAGAAGATCCGCCCGCCCGTGCCGCCGTAGACCTGGCGGGAGACCGAGGCCTCGAGGATGCCGATCCGCTCCGTGCCCCGGTGCGTGAACGCGTTGGGGTACGGGTCGGTCTGGGCGCGCACGAGCCGCTCGAGCTCCTCCGCCGGCCACGACCAGTCGATGCGGTTCTCCTCGTCCGTCCGCTTGTGGAAGAACGACGCCTGCGAGAGGTCCTGCGGGATCGGCGTGTAGTCCCCGGACTCCATCTTCTCGAGCGACTCGAGGGTCAGCGGGCCGAACAGCGCGAGCGTCTTGTGGAAGAGGTCCGCGGTCGTGTCCGTCGGGCCGACCTCGACGCTCGCCTGCCCCACGACGTCGCCCTGGTCGAGGCCCGCGCTCATGAGGTGGGCGGTGATCCCGACCTCGGGCTCGCCGTTGACCAGCGCCCAGTTCAGCGGCGCGAACCCGGCGTACTTCGGCAGGAGCGCGTCGTGCGTGTTCAGCGTGCCCAGGCGCGGGATCGAGAAGATCTCCGGCGCGATCCACCGACGCCAGTTGATCGCCACCGCGACGTCGGCGTCGGCCTCCCGGATGCGGGCGGCCAGCTCGTCGTCGTTCGGGATCTCGCGCTCCACGACGGGGATCCCGTGCTCCCGGGCGAGCTCGCCGACGTGGTCGTTCCAGATCCCCTCGTACGGGTCGTCCCCGTCGGGGTGCGTGACGAGCAGGACGACCTCGTGGCGCGACGCCAGGAGCTTCGTCAGCAGGTCGTGACCCCAGGTCTGGTAGCCGAAGAGGACGATGCGCATCAGCGGGCCTCCGGGCGGTCGGGGTGGCTGGGCGGGGCGAAGGGGGACATCGAAGTTAGGGTAGCCTGATCCGTGCGGACGGCGCATCCTCCGGTGCCCCCGCCCCTCACCGTGACCTCCTCCTCGCCGTCCCCCTGGATCCGCCGCTACCGGCCCGCGTCGGAGGGCCGCACGCCGCTCGTCTGCCTCCCCCCGGCCGGGGCGTCCGCCTCGTTCTTCGCCGCCCTCTCGCGGGACGCGCCGGCCGCGGTCGACCCGTGGGCGATCGCCCTCCCCGGCCGCGAGGCGCGCCTCGGCGAGCCCGCGATGACCACGATGGCCGTGCTGGCCGACGCGGTCGCGGGCGAGCTGGTCGACCGGCTCGACGGGCCGGCGGTCCTGCTCGGGCACAGCATGGGTGGCTCCGTCGCCCACGAGGTCGCCCGGCGGCTCGAGGCCCGGGCCGCCGGCTCCGTCCTGCACCTCGTCGTCGGCGGCCGCGGCGGCCCCGCGACCCAGCGCGCGCTGCGCCCGGACGGCGTGCCGGACGACGCCGCGCTCGTCTACGGGCTGGCCGCGGCCGGCGACACGCCGCGCGAGCTGCTCGAGGACCCCGACGTCCTCGACCTCCTGCTGCCGCCGCTGCGCGCGGACTATGCGCTGCTCGCCGCCTACGTCCCCGACGACGCCCCGCGCCTCACGGCCGGCATCACGGCGGTCGTCGGGCGGGACGACCCGACGACGACCGAGGCCGGCGTCGCGACCTGGGCGGCGGCCACCGACGGGCCGTTCGACGCCCGCACCGCCCCGGGCGGGCACCTCTTCCTCGCCGAGCGCACCGATGAGGTCGTCGCGGCAATCGCGGCGGCCGTCGCGGGCGCGGCCGACCGGGCCTGACCGGGCGGACGCCGACGGCGCAGGGCCCCGGGGCAGGTCCGATTGCGTCTCCCATCGGCCCCGACCGGCGGACGCCGTCCGCGGGCGGCCGACGTTCGGGTCCCCTTCTGTTAGGTTGCCCGAAGAACACGCGACCTCCCGTCGTAGCTCGATCCCCCCATCCTCGGAGCTGCCGCATGACGAACCCCTTCGACGACCCCGACGGCACCTTCTCCGTGCTCGTCAACGACGAGGGCCAGCACTCCCTGTGGCCCGCGTTCGCCGCCGTCCCCGACGGCTGGACCCCCGTCCTCGAGGGCGCCACGCGCGACGACGCGGAGCGGTGGGTCGAGGAGCACTGGACCGACCTGCGCCCGGCGTCCCTCGTGCGCGAGCACGAGGCGGCGACCGTCGCGGACGCCCCGGCCGCCGGGACCGGGGGTGCCGCATGAGCACGGAGCGCCGCGAGCCCGCGGTCGACGTCGCCGGGATCGGCTTCGGTCCCTCCAACCTGTCGCTCGCCATCGCCCTGCACGAGACGGAGGGCACGAGCGCCCGCTTCTTCGAGCGCCAGGCCGAGTTCGGCTGGCACCGCGGGATGCTCCTCGAGGACGCGACGATGCAGGTGTCGTTCCTCAAGGACCTCGTGACGATGCGCGATCCCGCGAGCGACTTCAGCTTCGTGTCGTACCTGACGGACCGCGGGCGGCTCGCCGACTTCATCAACCGCAAGACGCTCTTCCCGCTGCGGATCGAGTTCCACGACTACCTCTCGTGGGCCGCGGCCCGCGTGGACGACCTCGTCTCCTACGGGTCCGAGGTCGTCGACGTCCGCCCGGTCGAGGAGGACGGCGAGGTGCACGCGTTCGACGTCGTCGCCCGCGAGCCCGACGGGGGCACCACGGTCACCCGCGCCACCACGGTCGTCGTCGGCTGCGGCCTGACGCCGGTCGTCCCCGCGGGCGTGGCCTGCTCCGCTCGGATCTGGCACACGTCGGAGCTGCTCGGCCGCGTCGACGAGCTCGCCGGGAGCGACCGGACGCCGGAGCGGTTCGTCGTCGTCGGCGCCGGCCAGAGCGCGGCGGAGGCCGTCGACCACCTCTACCGCCGGTTCCCCGACGCCGAGGTCTGCTCCGTCTTCTCGCGCTTCGGGTACTCCCCGGCGGACGACTCGCCGTTCGCCAACCGCGTCTTCGACCCCGAGGCGGTCGACGAGTTCCACCGCGCCCCGGAGAGCGCGAAGCGCGACATCCTCGACTACCACCGCAACACGAACTACTCCGTGGTCGACGGCGACCTCATCGAGTCGCTCTACGCCGCGCACTACCAGGAGCTCGTGGAGGGGCGCGAGCGGCTGCGCATCATGAACGTCTCCCGGGTGACGGAGCAGGTCGAGGGCGAGGACGGCGTGCGGCTGCACGTCGAGAGCTCCACGACGCTCGAGACCGAGGTCCTCGACTGCGACGCCGTCGTCTACGCCACGGGCTACCGGCCGACGGACCCCGTCGCGCTCCTGGGCAGCGCGGGCGGGCTCGTGGCGCTGGAGGACGACCTGCCCGTCGTCGAGCGGGACCACGGCCTGCGGCTGCGCGTCCCGACCGCCGGGGCCCGCCTGTTCCTGCAGGGCGCGGACGAGCACGCCTTCGGCCTGACCTCGACGCTGCTGTCGACCGTGGCGGTGCGCGCGGGCGAGATCGCGGGCGCCATCACCGGGGCGAAGGGCCCCGTGGCGGCGGGCGTCGGCGACTGAGGGCGGCGTCGGCGCGGAGCGCGGCGCCGCCAGGAACTACCCTCTGCCCCGCATGGCCGAGCTCCTGAACCCGCGCCCGCCCGCCCCCGACGACGCCCCGCGCCGCCCGCGCCTCGGCGTCCTCGGCGCCGGCCAGCTGGCCCGCATGGACCAGCAGGCCGCGATCGCGCTCGACGTCGACCTGCGCCTGCTCGCCGACGGCCCGTCCGACGCGGCGGTGCTCGCGGGCGCGGAGGCGCTCGTCGGCGACCACGGCGACCTCGAGGTCCTGCGCGCGTTCGCCTCGGGCGTCGACGTCGTGACCTTCGAGTTCGAGGGCGTCGACAACGCGCTCCTGCGGACGCTCCAGGACGAGGGCCACCGGCTCGTCCCCGCCCCGGCGGCGAAGCTCTACGCCCAGGACAAGCTGCACCAGCGACGCGGGCTCGGGCGGGCCGGCTTCCCCGTGCCGCCGTTCGAGCACGCGCGGACCGCCGTCGACGTCGCCGAGTTCGCCGCCACCCACGGCTGGCCGGTGGTGCTGAAGGCCCCGCGCGGCGGGTACGACGGCCGCGGCGTCGGCGTCGTTCGCGACGCGCGGGAGGCCGCGGCGTTCCTGGCCCCGCTGCCCGACGGCGCCCTGGTCGAGCCGGCGCTCTCGATCCAGCGCGAGCTCGCCGTGCAGGTCGCCCGCACGTCGGACGGCGCGACCGCCGCCTACCCCGTCGTCGAGACGGTCCAGCACGAGGCGATGCTCCGCGAGCTCGTCGCCCCGGCCGAGATCGACGACGCGCTCGCCGCCGAGGCCTCCGACCTGGCCGTCCGGATCGTGGAGCACATCGGCGGGACGGGCCTGATCGCGGTCGAGCTGTTCCTCACCCCCGACGGGCTGCAGATCAACGAGCTCGCGATGCGCCCGCACAACTCGGGCCACTACTCCATCGAGGGCGCGGTGACCTCGCAGTTCGAGCAGCACGTGCGCGCCGCGCTGGACTGGCCGCTCGGCTCGACGGCGCTCGTCGCGCCCGCCGCGGTCACGGTGAACGTCGTCGGGCCGGAGGACGGCAGCGATCCCCGCGAGCGGCTGCCGGCGGCGCTCGCCGTGCCGGGCGCGCACGTCCACCTCTACGGCAAGGGCGCCCGCCCGGGCCGCAAGCTCGGGCACGTCACCGCCCTGGGGCCCGACGTCACCACGGCCCGCGCCACGGCGTGGCGGGCCGCCGAGATCCTCGAGGGGACGGCCACGTGAGCCGCCGACCCACGGTCGGTCGCCCCGTCGTCCCGCGTCCCGCGTCGGCCGCGACCCGTCCGTCCGCCCTCGTCACCACCGCCATCAGGAGCACCGCATGAGCCAGCCCGTCGTCGGGATCGTCATGGGCAGCGACTCGGACCTGCCGACCATGCTCGCCGCCGCCGAGGCGCTGGGCGAGTTCGACATCGCCCACGAGGTCCGCGTCGTCTCGGCGCACCGGGCGCCGCGCGACATGATCGCCTACGGCACCGAGGCCCACGGGCGCGGGATCCAGGTCATCATCGCCGGCGCCGGCGGGGCGGCGCACCTGCCGGGGATGCTCGCCTCGACGACCCCGCTGCCGGTCATCGGCGTGCCCGTCCCGCTCAAGCACCTCGACGGCATGGACTCCCTCCTGTCCATCGTCCAGATGCCCGCGGGCGTCCCCGTCGCGACCGTCGGCATCGGCAACGCCCGCAACGCCGGCCTGCTCGCCGCCCGGATCCTCGCCACGGGCGACCCGGAGCGCACCGCGGCCATCCTCCGCGCCCAGGAGGCCCTGCTCGCCTCGTCCCACGAGAAGGACGCGCGGGTCGCGCGGGAGACGGGGCGCGAGGACTGAGGGGCGCGGGGCCGTCAGACGCCGCGGCGCCGCTGCACGTCCAGGACGATGATCGCGCCCGACACCGTGGCCGCGAGGGCGGCGCCGGGGCGGGGGATCGTCCGCGTCGCGAAGGCGTGCCAGAACACGACCTGGTCGAGCGCCTGGATCGGCAGGAACGCGTCCTTCGCCGCGGGGTCGTCCTGCAGGGCGCGGGCGGCGATGTAGGCGTTGCGCGCCGCGAACAGCCCGAGCGCGAAGCGCGTGGCGCCCGTGACGTCCTCCGGTGCGACGCCGAAGAGCCGCAGGAACGGCCGGGGTGCGGCGACGCTCCCGAGGGCCACCGTCCCGGCGATCGCGGCCATGGTCGTCGTCGCGCGGTCCGGCATGCCGCCATCCTCGCCGACGGACGGAGGCGCGTGGGAATGGGGCGGGTGAGGACGCGTGGCCGGGGCGGGTCGGGCGGGTCGAGCGTGGACGGGACGGGCGGGTCGGGAGTGGTCGGGGCGGCGACGGAGGCGCCTGCCGTGCCGTTCGTCGGTCTCGCCGGACGGTGGCATCCGAGATCGACGCGCGGCACGCCCTACGTGCGGAACGTCGACCTCGTCGGGCGGCGGGGCTCGAGATCGACGTTCGGCAGGCCGCATCGCCGACCGCCGGCGCCCCGCGCGGCCCGGCCGGCGGCCCGGGCTGCCGCGGCCGGCGGCCGCCGTCGCCTCCGCCGACGGCCCCGGCCAACCCGGC
>WLOB01000050.1 GCA_009699505.1 Actinomycetota bacterium
ATCACGGAGTCCTCGTCGTCGGGCGGGTGGGGTCGAGGTCGTCGGGGGACGGCGCCCCCGCGGTGCCCTCAGTCCGCCGCGGACGGCGCGGCCCCGTGCGCCATCACGGAGTCCTCGTCGATCCAGTCCCCCGTGAACTTCGTGTCCTTCGGGGCGGAGGAGACGGCGTCGTCCTCGAGGAGCCGCTCGTAGAAGCGGTAGCGGCGCGCGAGGGTGCCGCCCATCTTCTGCATCGCCTTGTTCATGGAGGTGTTCGACTCGAGGATCCAGCCGCACTCGCCGCCGCCCTGGGGCGTGCGCTGCGCGGACTGGTAGTGCATCTCGTAGAGCTTGGCCCCGACGCCGGTGTGCTGGTAGTTCGGCTTGACGCCGAGCGCGAACACGCGGACGCGGTCGGGGTCCTTGCGGTGCCGGAGCAGCCGGAGCCAGTTCAGCGGCAGCATCCGCCCGTTCCGGGCGTGCATCAGGACCTGGTTGAAGTCGGGGATCGTCAGCGCGGCGCCGACGACCTCGCCGGTCTCCGGGATCTCGGCGACCATCGCCCAGTTCTCGTCGAGCAGCGGCGAGAGGTCCTTGGCGTAGTGCCGGACCTCCTTCTCGTTCAGCGGCACGAAGCCCCAGTTCTTCTCCCACGCGGCGTTGTAGACCTCGAGGAAGCGGCCGACCTCGACGGCGAAGTCCTTGCGCCGGAAGTAGCGGACCTTGATCCCGTGGTCGCTCTCGACCCGGTCGGCGATGCGCCAGATCATCGGGTGGACCTTCTCGCGGTCGCGGACGTGGAGGTCCCACATCAACGTGTCCATCGCGCGGGCCATGCCCGCCCCCTCCATGAGGCGGCGGTAGTACGTGGGGTGCCAGCCCGTCAGGACGATCGGCGGGCGATGCTGGCCGGCGACGAGCATGCCGCACTCGTCGTTCGTGGTGAACGAGAACGGGCCGACGAGGCGGTCGCAGCCGCGCTCCGCGACCCAGGCGGACGCGGCGTCGAGCAGCGCGTCCGCGGCCTCCTGGTCGTCCTCGCACTCGAACCAGCCGAACTGGCCCCAGCGGACGTCCTGGAACTCGTGCAGCGCCCGGTCGACGTGGGCGGTGAGGCGCCCGACGACCCGGCCGTCGCGCTCCGCGAGCAGGTACTCCGCCTCGGCGTGCTCGAACCACGGGTTGCGCTTGCGGTCCAGCTCCTGCTTCTGCGCGAACCGGGGCAGCGTCACCCAGTTCGGGTCGTCCTTCCGGAGGCGGAAGGGCAGGTCGACGAAGGCGTTCAGGTCCCCGCGCGTACGCACGGGGCGGATCAGCACGGGCACGCCGGGAACCCTAGCGAGCCACCCTCCGGCGCCCGGGCCCGGGCCGACCCGCGGCCCGTCCGGCCCGCCCGCGGGCCGACGCGCCGGGGGCCGCGATGGCCGTCGCGCGTACCGCCGTCGGGTCGTCGGTGTACAACCAAGGAGCCCCATGACCGACTCCTCCACCACCGCCGCCCCCGTCGACGTCTTCGCGAAGGTCCGCGGGCACGAGCGCGCGGAGCAGCTGGCCGCGGCCCGACAGGCGGACCTCCTGCCGTACTTCCACGTGCAGGAGAGCCCCGCGCTGCCGGTCGTGACGATGGAGGGCGCGGAGCGGATCCAGCTCGGCTCGAACAACTACCTCGGCCTGACGTCGGACCCGCGGGTCATCGCCGCCGCCCACGCGGCGATCGACGAGTACGGGACGGGCCTCACCGGCTCGCGGCTCCTGAACGGCACGATCCCGCTGCACCTCGAGCTGGAGCAGGAGATCGCCGACTGGATGGGCACGGAGGAGGCCATCGTCTTCTCGACGGGCCACCAGGCCAACGTCGGCACCCTCGGCACGATCCTGGAGCCGGGCGACACCGTCGTGGCGGACTCGGGCGACCACGCGTCGATCCTCGACGGCTGCCTGCTGTCGAAGGCGAAGCTGCGGCCGTTCCGGCACAACAAGCTGGACAAGCTCGAGAAGCAGCTCGTGCGCGCACAGGGCGACGGCGGGGGCGTGCTCGTCGTCGTCGACGGCGTCTTCTCCATGGAGGGCGACATCGCGCCCCTGCCCGAGATCGCCGCGCTCTGCGAGCGCTACGGCGCGCGCCTCATGGTCGACGAGGCCCACGGCGCCGGCGTCCTGGGCGCCCGCGGCGCGGGCACGAGCGAGCTGCTCGGCGTCGAGGACCGCGTCGACCTGCGGATGGGCACGTTCTCGAAGTCGCTCGCGTCCGCCGGCGGCTTCATCGCCGGCTCGCACGAGGTCGTCGACTACCTGCGGATCAGCTCCCGCGCGTTCCTCTTCACCGCCTCGGCCGTCCCGGCCGCCGTCGGCTCGGCGCTCGCCGCGCTGCGCATCGTCCGCTCGGACGAGGGTCCGGTCCTCCTCGCCCGCGTGCTGGACAACGCCCGCTACCTGCGCCAGGGCCTCGAGGACCTCGGCTACGCGGTGCTGCAGCCCCAGCGCGTGAACCCGGAGGGCGCCGTCGAGACCGACGTCGTCACCCCGATCGTGACCGTGACGGTCGGCGACGACTGGAAGGCCGTCCTGCTCTGGCGCGCGCTCTTCGACGCCGGCGTCTTCGTGAACACCGCGCTGCACCCGGCGGTGCCGCCGGCCGGCGCGGCGCTGCGGACCTCGGTCATGGCGACCCACACGCGGGAGCACCTCGACCGCGCCCTGGGGATCTTCGCGGACGTCAAGACGGCGTTCGAGGCCGAGCACGGCGCGCTGCCGGGCCCGGCCCTGCACGGCTGAGGCGCCGGCGGGTCCGGCCGGCCGACGGCGGCCGGTCCGGCCCCGCGCCGAGGGGTCAGACGCGGAAGGACAGCCCGCCCGAGCGGCGCTTGAACGTCTCGCGCATGAGCCGGAACATGCCGGCGAAGACGAGGACGCCGACGAGCAGCAGCGGCCACTGCGGCAGGCCGACGTCCGCGGCGTTCAGGAGCAGGCCCAGGCCGGCGGCGGAGACCATCGCGACGACGGCGGCGATCAGGGAGCTGTGGGAGCGGTAGCCGGCGAGGTGCTCCCGCACCGCGAGCTCGAGCGAGCTGGCGACGAGCAGCCCGAGGCCGCCGAGCAGGAACCCGGTGTTCTGCATGATCAGCCCGGCGACGGCGCCGATCAGGCCGACGAGGATCAGGCCCTCCGTGATCGGCAGGGGCGCCCAGATCGGCTGCGGCGCCTCGCCGCGGTCGGCTTTGAGCTTCGGGGCCCCCGGCGCCGCCTGGCGGGCGTCGCGGGCCTTCTGGGCGCGCTGCGCCTTCGTGGTCGTCGTCTGCGGCCGCGGGGCCGCGCCACCGGGTGCGGCGGCTCCTGCGGGGCCCGTGCGGGCGCGCTTGCGGGATCGACGCTTCTTGTTCTTCGGCTGGGCCACGGAGGGTCGAGGCTACCTGCCCGCCGGGGCGCCGTCGACCGCGGTGGTCGTCCCCGCCGGCGGGGTCAGCAGGTCGCGGATGCCGCGGTCGAGCTCCGCCCGGTCGAGGCCGCCGATGATCCGCTGCTGCACCGTCCCGTCGGGGCGCACGAAGAGCACGAGCGGGCAGGCCGGGGCGCCGAGCACGGACGCCAGGGCCCCGTCCCGGTCGTAGACCACGGGCAGCGTCCAGCGCCGGTCGCGGGCGGTCTGCCCGGTCGAGTCGTGCCGGCCGAGCAGCGAGACCGCCAGCGTCCCGAGGCCGGGGTACCGGGCACGGGCGGCGTCGAGCAGGTCGACCGCGCCGACGCACGCGTCGATGCCGCGGCTGAAGAGCACGAGGACGAGCGGGCCGCGCTCCAGGAGCGCGCAGGAGGTCACGACGGAGCGGTTGCGGATGGAGCACGCGGCCGTGTTGCCCGCCTCGCCCTGCCCGTCGCGCCGGGCGAGGTTGACGTCCTCGTTCTCCAGCCGCGGCTGCGAGACCAGCGGTGCGGCGAACGGGGGCAGCGTCTCCCCCGCCGCGACGTCGCCGCCCTGCTCGTCGCGGCCGCCGGCGATCGTCGTGACCCCGATGATCACCACGAACGCGATGAGCGCCACCGCCAGCCACCGCACGCCGATGGACCGGGCGCGCTCCGAGGCCTCCTCGGCCGTGAGCCGGACCCGCTCGAGCCGCTCGGCCTCGGCGTCCGCGGCGACGTCCGCCGCCGGGCGGCGGCGCGGCCGGCGGCCGCCCGCGGGGCCGTCGGCGTCGCCCGTCGGCCCTCCGTCCTCGGGGTCCGGGGCGAAGGCGAACGGGTCTCCGTCGCCGTCGCGCTGCGGCCGCCCGTCGGCGCCGGGCGTCCCGGCGTCCGCGGCGTCCGCGCCGAACGCGAACGGGTCCTCGTCGCCGTCGCGTCGGGGCTCCTCGTCCCCGGGGCCGACGGGCTCCTCGTCGTCGTCGTGGGGCGGGCGTCCGCCGCCGTCGGTGCTCACGCCCGGCCCGTCGTCCGGAACGGTGCGCACGGCACCGCGGGGGCGTTCGGGCGGCGTCGCACGCGGGGGCCCGCGGGGGTGGTGGGCCGGGGCCGACCGTCGGACCACTCCACGGGACGCGTCATGCGGCCCGACCCTAACGCCCGGCGCGGGCCGGCGGGCCCGCCTGGGGCGCCGGCCGCCGACGGGCCCGCCCGGAGCCCTAGCGGTCCGCGGGCACGCGCGGGACGTCGCGGCGCGTGCCGTCGGCGTCCGCGAACGGCGCCTGCTGCCGGCACGGCGGCGCGGCGGACGACAGGGACGACCCCAGCAGCGCGAGGACCGCACCCAGGCCGCCCACGTCCGTGGCCGCGCGGCCGCACTGCCGGCCCTCGAGCACGGGCAGGCCCGTGGCCAGGCCGGAGAAAACGCCGGGCTGCGCGTAGGCGTTGGGCCGGTTGGTCGGGGTGCGCCGGCGCTGGACCGCGAGGTTCTCGAGTTTCAGCGGCGTGATCAGGCGCAGGTAGCCGTAGCGGTTTCCGTCCGCGCCCGTGCTCGTGGCCTGCAGGGACGAGCCGGCGTTCGTGAAGAACGACCGCAGCTCCCCGGGGTACCGGCCGACGAACTCGACCGCGGGGTTCGTCTCGCGCAGGAGCGGCTCGAGCTGCTGGAGCGCCGGGCGCAGCGCGTCCGTGGTGCGCTCGACGGCGGGGATCCCGGCCCGCGAGGCGTCCACGAGCGGGTCGACGTCGCGGAAGAGCGCGCGGAGGTCCGGCGCGAGGCGGCCGAGGTCGGTCAGGGTCGGCGACAGCTCCTGCGCCACGGGCGCGAGCCGCCCGACGAGCGGGTCGGCGCGGCGCTGGAAGCGGGAGACGCGCTCGATCGTGGTCCGGGCCTGCCGCTCGAACGCCGGCAGCGCACGGACGGCGGCGCGCACGCTCGCGGCGCGCCGGTCGGTGATGGCGAAGAGCCGGTCGCCGTCCGTCAGGAGGCCCGCGAGCTGGCCGCGGCGCTCGGAGAGCGCGCCGACGGCGACGCCGGTGTCGCGGACGAGGCGTCGCACGGCCTGGTCGTGGTCGTCGAGGACGCGCAGCAGCGTGCCGCCGTCCCGGGCGAACGGCGAGAGGGTGCCGATGGCGGCGGAGAGGTCGCGGCCCCGGCCGCGCAGGGCGCCGGCGGAGCTCTGGATCCCGTCCTGCAGCGCCTGCCGGGTCGGCGCGTCGAAGGTGCGCAGCACCTCGTCGAAGTCCACCGTCTCGCTGACGCGGCCGGCGGCCAGGGCGCCGCCGTCGGGGACCTGCGGCCCGCCGGCGCTGCCCGGCGAGAGCTCGACGTACGTCTCGCCCAGCAGCGTCTTGCTCCGCAGCGTCGCGCGGGCGTCCCGCGGCACGGGCGCGAAGCGCGGGCGGATCTCGAGGACGACGTCGGAGCGGCCCGTGCGCCGGTCCGTCCCGATCGACTTGACCTTGCCGACGGGCACGCCGGAGATCCGCACGTCGGACTCCGTCACGAGCTGCGCGCCCTCCGTGAACGTCACGTGGACGCGGTAGCCCTGGGCCTTGAGCGGCACGGGGCCGCCGAACGCGGTCCAGAGGAAGAGCAGCAGGCCGAAGCACGAGCCCGCGAAGGCGACCATCAGCAGGATCCGGGCGATCCCGGGGGAGCGGGTGCTCATCGTCCGCCTCCGCCGCTCCGCGGCGTGCTCGTCGCATCCGTCGCGCCGCCCGGCCCGACGGGACAGGACCCCGCCCGGGAGAGACCGCCGAAGACGCCCTGCAGGAGCCCCGCCACCGGGTTCACCGCGCCGACGCCGGCGACGTCCTTCAGGGTGTCGCAGGTGAACAGGAGCTGGCCCCGCCGGATCGGGCCGTTCGCGTCCTGGGTGTTGAAGATCCAGGGCGCGAGGTGCGAGAGCCACTGGGTCCAGAAGAGGTAGCCCTGCTCGTCGCCCGGCGGGTCGTAGGCGAGCATGTTCCCAGCGCGGTTGAGCTCGCGGAGCGTCGCGGTGGCGTCCGGTGCGACGTCGTTCGTCGCCCCGACGGCCGCGCGCAGGCGCCGGACCGTCGGCAGGGTCTGCCGCGTCAGCGGCAGCAGCTGGTCGTCGATCACGGGCGTCGTGGCGCGGAGGAACGGCCGGGTGGACCGCAGCGCCGGGGCGAGGGACTCGGCGACGGGCGCCAGCGCGGTCGTCGCGGCGGGCAGCTCGGCGGCCAGGCCGGCGGTGTCGACGAGGGCGGCCCGGGTCGTCCGCAGCGTGCCGGGCAGCCCGCGCAGGGCGGCGCGCAGCTCGGCGCTGCGCCCCGCGATCGTGCCGACCACGCTGTCCGTGGTCTCCACGGCGCGGACGACGTCGGTCCGGCCCCGACCGAGCTCGTCGCTGATCAGCCGCAGGCTGCGGACGGCGCGGCGGGTGTTGGCGGCCCGGTCGTCCAGGGCCTCGCCGACGCGCCGCAGGTTGCGCGTGACGGGGCCCGTCGCACGGAGGGCGGCCGCGAGGTCGCGGGCCCGGTCGTCCGAGCCGACGCCCGCGCGGGTCGCCTGCAGGAGCAGCTGGAGGGCGGAGCGGGTGTCGACGTCCAGCGACGCGAGGAGCTCGTCCGGGTTGACGTTCGGGGTCGTCCGGGACTCCGCGATCGTGAAGCCCTCCCCCGCGCGCGGCGAGCCCGGCGTGCCGGGGTCCAGCTCGAGGACCATGTCGTTCAGGCCCGTCTTCGGTCGCAGCAGCGCGCTCGCGTCGCGGCGGACCATGGCCGCGTACCGCGGCCGCAGCCGGAAGCCGACCCGCGCCCGGCCGTCCTGGACCGCCACGTCGGTGATGTCGCCGACGTCGATGCCGGCGATCGTCACCGTCTGCCCCTGGCCGGGCGTGAGCGACTGCCCCGTGGAGAAGACGGCGTTGAAGGTCACGCGGTCCTCGCCCCCGGGCAGCCAGGCGGGGAACGCGACGCGCTGCTTGCCGAGGATGAAGACCGCGACGGCCGCCGCGAGCACGACGTTCAGGGCGATCACGGCGACCCAGCGCCCGTGCTGACGGAGCGCGCGCATCACCGGTCCCCGCCCGTCGACTTCAGGGCGCCGAGCGCCTCGTCGAGCCCGCGGGTCAGGCGGTCGTCGTCCGCGGCGCTCGAGGCGCCGACCGCGGCGCGGCCGCGGGGGGCGGTGCCGTTGGCCCGGCCGACGACCGCCGCGGCGTCGCCCGGGGCGGAGCGGGCGGCGTTCGCGTCGGGCACGGGCTGCTCCTGGCAGGCGCGGTCGTCGCGGTACGGCGGGCGCGCGTCGGGCCGGACCGGCCGGACGCCGATCGGGGCGTCCGCGGCGGCGGAGAGGAGGTTCCCCTGCTCGCCGACCGGGCCGAAGTCCAGGAGGTTCGGGCCCAGCCCGGTCTGCACGCGGGCGTAGGGCCCGTTGCCGTCGGAGTTCTGCCCCTCGCCCGCCAGGCCGACGAGGCCGTGGAAGAAGCTCTTGTAGAGCTCCCGGTCGGTCGTGAAGCGCCCGTCCTCCACCTTCTGGTTCCCGGCGGGGATCACGACCCGGTTGAGGCACTGCACGGCGTCGTCGAGCTGCGGGAACAGGCGGCGCCCCTCCGACGTCAGGCGGCTCAGGACGGGGACCGTCGGCGACAGCTCGTCGACGAGGCCGCGCAGCGCGTCCCGCGCGGTCAGGCGCCGGGCGGCGGCGACCCACGGGAGCGCCGCGTCCACCGTCGGGCCGGTGGCGCGGACGCCCGGCAGCAGCTGCCGCGAGAGGCGGCGGACGCCGGGGAGGCCGGCGTCGAGGCGCGCGAAGGTCGTGTCCGCGCGGTCGAGCGTCGGCGCCAGCTCGCGCAGCGTGCCCCGCAGCGCGTCGCGGTCGGCCGTCAGGGCGCCCGTGGTGGCGTCGAGCGCCCTGACGGCGCCGCGCAGCCGGGCGGCGCGCGGCGCCAGCGACGAGCTGAGCGCCCCGGCGGACGCCACGAGGGCGGAGAGGTCGTCGGGCCGCTCGCCGCGCAGGGCGTCGAGGGTCGTCCGCGTCGTGCGCAGCGCGGCGGGCGCGTCGGTGAGGGTGCGGTTGAGGCTGTCGGCGGCGGACGGCGGCTCCGTCAGGGCGTCGCCGAAGCCCACGATCGTGCGCTGCAGGTCGCGCCGGACCGCGCCGGGCAGGGCGCTCAGGAGCTGGTCGGCCTGCACGGCCGAGCTCGTGCGGGTGATCGGCAGCGTGCCGTCCTCCCCGAGGGCGGCGGCGTTCGGCGACCCCGGCTGCAGGTCGACGAAGAAGTTGCCCTCGAGGAAGATGCGCGGCCGGATCTTCAGCGTCGCGTCGCGGCGGATCGTCGGGACGTCGTCCCGGAGCTCCATCCGCACCGTCGAGGTGGTGCCGTCGCCGCGGGCGTCGACCGCGGTGACCTTCCCGACGGCGATCCCGGCGATGCGGACGGGCGAGCCCTTCGCGATCGCCTGGACGTCGGCGACCACGGCGTTCACGCGGGTGCCGTGGGTGCCCGGGACCTTCCCCTTCGTGACGCCGACGGCCACGACGGCGGCGAGCAGGAGCAGCGCGAGGACGCCCGCCAGGACGGGCGGCATGCCCGGGGCGTGCGCGCCGCGGCGGCGGCGTCGGCGGAGGAGCGGCACGCTACCTGCGCTCCAGTCCGGGGCCGCGGTCCACGGTGGTGCCCTGGTTCCCGGGCACGTTCCCGATGCGCCCGGCGGGCGCGTACGGCTCGTTGCCGCTCTCGCACTCGACGGGCCCCCCGGCCTGCCCGGCGTTGGGGTACGGCGCGTAGTTCAGGTCGGCGGCGGGCCGGGCGCTCGGCGTCGTCTGCTGCGGCGCGAGCATGAAGAGGATGCGCTCCCACGTGCCGTACCTGTTGCCCTCGGACAGGTGGTTGGCGAGGTTGCGCCCGAAGAGGGTGATGGCGTTGCAGGTGGCCTGGGCGGGCGTGAGCTGGTCGAGCACGGGCCGCAGGACGGTGGCCGCGCGGACCTGGGCGCCGAGGCTGCGGGCCGTCAGCGGGTCCTTCGAGAGCTCGTCCAGGGAGGCCAGCGCGCTGTCGAGGCGTCCGTTCAGCTGCGGGATCCGTGGCACGGTGGTCGTGCCGCGGCGCAGGGCCGCGGCGAGGTCGGGGGCGGCGACGCGCAGGGCACGGAGGCCCGGCCGCAGGTCGTTCAGCAGGCGGCGGGTGCGGCGCAGGAACGGCCGCTGGGCGGGCAGCCGCGAGGCGACGGACTCCTGGAGCGGGACGCCGGCGGCGACCGCGTCCTGCAGCTCGGGGTCGGCGACGTCGGCCAGCGCGTCCAGCGTGCCCTGCAGCCGGCGCAGCAGGCTCGCCTGGACGCCCGCGACGGGCGCGACCTCGTCGGCCGTCCGCCCGAGCCCGTCGATCGTGGCGGAGAGCCCGGTGCCGGGGTCGGCGAGGTTCGCCATGACGGGGGCGAGCCGCTCCAGGAGCGGCCCGAAGCGGTCGACGGCCTCGCCGAGGTCGCGCCCGCGACCGGCCAGCCCGTCGCCCAGCGCGCGGTTGCCCGTCCGGTAGGCGCGGCGGGTGCGGTCGTCGAACCTCGCGGTGATCTGGTCGAGGTCGACCGGCTCGACGCGCGCCTGGCGCAGCGGGAGGGTCCCGCCGGGCGGCAGCGTCGCCCGCGAGCGCCCGCGGGTGAGCTCGACGTACTTCAGGCCGAGCGCGGAGCGGGACCGCACGAGGACCGTGGTGTCGCGCGGCAGCGGCCCGGCCCCGCCGTCGAGCCGCAGCTCCAGCGTCGCGATGATGCGGCCCGTCCGCCGGTCCGTGGTCGGGACGACGTCGGCGACCTGACCGACGCGCGCACCGCCGAGGCGGACGTCGTTGCCCGGCAGCACGTTCTGCGCGCCCGGGAGCTGGATCCGCACGTCGTACGTCCTCACGAACGGCAGGCCCCGGTTGGCGTTGTAGGCCAGCACGACGGCCACGAGGGCGAGCAGGACGGCGGCGGCGCCGATCAGCACGGGGCTGGCGGCCAGGGAGCTGCGTCGGCGCATCAGTCGCCCGTCCCGATGAGGTAGGCGAGGAGCCGCGAGGCCTGGTCGACCGGGCGCGTGACGGCGGCGACGGGGTCGTCCTGGACCTCGATCGGCGCGTCGGTGCCCCGTGCGGGGGTGCGCCCGGCGCCCGGTGCCCCGGGGGCGGTGCCCCGGCGCTGCGCGAGCGCGTCGAGGCGGCGCACGAGCCCCCGGTAGCGCGCCTCGCCGCGGGCGTCCGCGAGGACGCTGCGGGGCGACTCGCCCGCGAGCACGCGGCGGCTCAGGGTCGCCTCGGGCGTCTCCCCCGCCCGGGCTGCCGCGCCCCGGGCGGTGCGCGCCGTCGCGTCGGAGCCGTAGCGGGCGGAGCAGCCCGCCACGGGCGTCCGCGCGTAGACGCTGCACGGGCTGACGGTCGCGTTGATGCGCAGGTAGTGCCCGACGTCGTCGTAGGCGTTGATCGCGAGGACCTGGAAGTACACGTAGTCCAGGAGCCGCTTGAAGCCACCCGTGTCGCGCAGCGAGGTGGTCAGCGTGCGGGCGCTGCGCAGGACGGGCGCGCCCGTCGTGGCGACGCGTCCGAGTCGCCGGATCGTGCCGTCGGCCGCCAGGAGCGTGGTGCGGGCGCGGTCGGCGGTGTCGCCGAGGTCCTCCACGGGACCGGTCGCCGCGGTGCCGAACGGCCCGAGCGCGTCGAGGACCTGCTCGCCGGCCGGGGCGGTGCGTCGCAGGTCCCGGACGACGGGAGCGCCCTGTCGGGCGACGCGCGAGAGCTCCCGCGCCGTCGGGCGCAGCTGGGCGAGCGTCGCGGGCAGGCGCCGCAGGTCGGTGTCGAGGGCGGTGCGGCGCTCGTCCAGGGCGGAGCCGAGGGCGCCCGCGCGGGCCAGCAGCCCGCGCAGGGCCGCGCGCTCGCCGGCGACGGGCCGCAGCGCGCGGTCGCCGTCGGCGGCCAGGGCGCGCAGGCGGGCGTTCTGCCCGTCGAGCAGCTCGAGGACGCGGTCCGTCTCGCGCAGGCCCGGGAGCGCGGCGCGCAGGGCGCGGCGCAGACCGCCGCCGCGGGCGGCGAGGCCGACCCCGAGCTCGTTCAGGAGGATCGCGGTGCGCTGGCGCTCCGGCAGCCCGTTCATGCCGACGACGAGGTCCAGGTCGATCGGCTTGCTCGTCCGCGACACCGGGAGCAGCCGCTGCTCCTGCCCGTCGACGCGGACGGCGCGCAGGGGCGCCGGCAGGGTCCCGCCCGTGCCGCGCGGCTGGGTGGGCAGGCACTCGACGTACCGCTCGCCGATGATCGACTGCGGCCGGACGGTGCACTCCGCATCGGCGCGGAAGTCGCGGAAGGCCGGGTCGTCGATCTTCAGGACGAGCACCGCCTTGCGGTCGGCCGTGACGTCGGTCTCGTCGACGCTGCCGACGCGGGCGCCGGCGACGCGGACCTCCTCGCCGGGGATCACGGCGAAGGCGTTGTCGAAGATCGCCCGCACGCGGTAGGCGCCGTCGCCCTTGCCGCCGCCGCTCG
The DNA here is from genome assembly GCA_009699505.1 of Actinomycetota bacterium. Lineage (GTDB taxonomy): Bacteria > Actinomycetota > Thermoleophilia > Solirubrobacterales > Solirubrobacteraceae > Patulibacter. The sequence goes on from WLOB01000050.1 coordinate 11,859, forward strand.
ACCCGGCGACGAGGAGCACCACGACGACGACCACGGCGACGGCCGCGAGGAGGGGGAGCGCGCGGCGGATCATGGACCGGGGAGCACCGCGTCGACGTCGCAGTCGAGCGCCTCGGGGCTGCGCCGGGGGTCGTTCGACCCGTCCGGGCGCACCTGGGTGGCGGTGCCGGGGCAGCGACGCGCGCCGACGTCCTGCGCTCCGACGCCGCCGGCGGGACCGAGGGCCCCGGCCAGGGCGCGGACGAGCGGGCCGAGCAGCGCGTCGCCGACGACGGCGTTCTCGTTGATGATCGGCTGGATCCGCGCGTAGTGGCCGTTGGCGTCGTAGCCGGCCGAGGCCTGCGAGAAGTCGCGGAGCCAGCCGACGAGGTCGGGGGCGAAGGGGCGCGTGAAGCGGGCGATCGGGCGTGCGGACGTCGCGGCCCGGGCGGTGTCCTGCAGGGCCGGGACGGCGACGTCGGCGAGCGCCGGGGTGCGCCGGAGCAGGTCGATCAGGTCGTTCGGGGCGCCGGCGGAGCGGACGAGCCGGCGGGTGTCGGCGATCGTCGGGACCGCCGTGGCGGCGAGCGGCCGCAGGCGACGCAGGAGCGGGGCGAGGCGGGCCGTGGCCGGCAGCGCGGCCTCGACGAGGGGGTCGGCGGCGTCGAGCGTCTCGTCCACCCCGGCGAGCGTGGTGGACCCGCGGCGGAGCGTGGCCGGCAGCCGGTCGAGGGTGTCGTCCACGGCCGCCTCCTCGGCGACCACCTCGCGGGCGGTGCTCCGGGCGTTCGCGACGAGGCTCGGGAGCGTCGTGCGCTCCTGGGCGAGCGACCCGACGACGCGCGAGCCGGCCTGCAGGAACGTGCGGAGCGCCGGGGCGTCGCGGGCGACCTCGGCGAAGAGCGCGCGTCCCGAGCCGAGGGTGGGGTTCAGGCGCTCCAGCGTCTCGTTCGCGAGCCGCTCGCGCCCGGCGGTCGTCCGCGACGCGCCGCGGATCAGCCGGCGCAGGCCGGCGCGCGTGGGCTCGTCGAGGGTCGAGAAGAGCTGGTCGACGTCGACGATCTGGGTGACGCGGTCCGCCGCGATCCGTCCGCCCTCGTCGATCTCCGGCGCGTTGTTCGGCCCCGGGCTCAGCGAGACGTAGCGGTTGGCGATGCCGGAGAGCGACGGGGCACGGACGGTCGCCGTCGTGCCCTCGTGCAGCGGGCCGACGTCGTCGTCCACCTCGAGGTCGATCAGCGCCGTCCGGTCGGGGGTGAGGCGGAGGTCGCCGATCGTGCCGACCCGTCGACCGCCGACGCGCACCTCGTCCCCGTCGACGAGCTGCCCCGCGTTGGGCAGCGCGAGCTCGTAGCGGTACGTCCCGCCCCCGCGGGCGACCAGGACGGCGACGACCGCGGCCACCGCGACCAGGAGGGTGAGCCCGGCGGCCACCCGTGGTCGCCAGGAGGGGCCGGTCGGCGGACCCGCCGGGTCGGGCGATGAGGGGGGCGGGGTCATCGGTCCGGGAGGGGTCACCGGCGGTCCGAGCCGGTCGACGGATCGATGGTACGCCTCCGTAGCCTGACCTCAGGGCCGCGGATCACGTACGGTATACGCGATAGCGCGGGCCCAGCGGTCCGCTCATCGCACCCATGCCGGCTCGTGCCGGCCCCCCCGCGAGCTCCAGCCCTGCCCGCGACCGGCCCAGCGTGCGACCGGCCCGCGTGCGACCGGCCCCGCGTGCGACCGGCCCGGCGTGCGTACGGCCCGGAACGCGTGCGGCCCGAGTGCAGGCAGCCCGACGTCGAAGCGGACCGGCCCGGAACGACGACGGGCGGCCGATGGCCGCCCGTCGCAGGGTCCCAGGGGTGCCCGGAGGCTCAGTTCATGCCGAGCGGGCCGCGCGAGGCGCCCGCGAGGAACTGGTTGACGAACGCGTTCTCGGAGTTGAACAGCTCGTCCGCCGGACCGGACTCGACGATGCGGCCGCGCCACACGACGTTGATGAACTGCGAGACCCGGCGCGCGGTCATGATGTCGTGCGTGATCAGGGTGAAGGCCGGCTTGTGGGGCCAGTCCAGCCGCTCCGCGTCGTCCATCGTCTCGTCGTGGATCTCCTTGATCAGCTCGCCCAGCAGGGCGGTGCGGACCGGGTCCAGACCGGAGTCGGGCTCGTCGAAGAGGACGATCGACGGGTCGAGCACCAGCGCGCGGGCGAAGCCGGCGCGCTTGCGCATGCCTCCGGAGAGCTCGTTGGGGAACTTGTCCCACGCCTCGCCGAGACCGACCTCGTCCATCCGCCGGTCGACGATCTCGAGGATGTCCTTGTCCGGCTTGTCCGTGTGCTGACGCAGCGGGAACGCCACGTTGTCGCGGATGTTCATCGACCCGAACAGCGCGCCGTCCTGGAACAGCACGCCGAACTTCTGGCGCATCGCCAGCAGGTGGTCCAGGCCCATCGACGGCACGGACTCGCCGTGCACCAGCACGTCGCCGTCGTCGGGGTACAGCAGCCCCACCATGTGCTTGATGCAGACGCTCTTGCCGGTACCGGACGGCCCGAGGATCATCGAGATCATGCCCTCCGGCAGGCCCATGTTCAGGCCGCGGAGGATCTTGTTGCGGCCGAACGCCTTGTGCGTCTCGACGAACTCCACCGCGTCCGGACGACCGGTCGGGCGACGGATCCCCGTGTGCCACTGGTACTCGTCGTCGGAGTCGTTGGGCTGCGGCTCGCGGACGACCGCCACGCCGCCCTTCTCGCGGTCCGTCGAACCGTCGGCGGCGAGGTCCTCGATCCGGTCCTGCGAGTGGTCGGCTGCGCGGTCGTCGTCGCGCGGGTCGCTCGAGCGACGCAGCGCGACCGGCTCGTTCTCGGGCAGGTCGAGCTCGGTCGTGTCGCCCCGACCGGCCGGCTCCTCGTAGGGCAGGCCGGACGGGCCGGTGCTCTGCGAGCTGCGGGCGCGGCCCTCGTCCGGGTCGTTGAACAGCCCGGTGTGGTCGGCGACGGGCTCGGACGGTGCGCGACCCTCTGAGCCGGCCGGAGCCTGCTCGACGGATGCGTCGTCGTCGCGCCCGCGGCGCCTGGGGATGAACGGCATGGACTTCCTAGCCTCCGATGGGTGCTCGTGGGTTGGCGCCCCAGAACAACTGCGTCCCGAGCATGCCGATGAGGTGGACCATGATCAGATTCACGACCATCGACTTGGCCGTCGCGGTGCCGACCCCGACGGGTCCGCCGCTCGCGTTGTAGCCGTAGTAGCAGCCGACGAGCACGATCACCGTGGCCATCGACATGGCCTTGATCAGGCTGTAGAGCAGGTCGGGGGGGTTCTGGAACATCCAGAAGATGAGGAGGTAGCCGCCCGACGAGACGTCGCCGACCTGCTCGACGACGGTCAGGTAGCTGGCGAAGAAGCCGGCGCCGATGGCCGCGACGTACATGAACGGCAGCACGAGCCAGGCCGCCAGCAGGCGGGTGGCGCAGAGGAAGAGGACGGAGTCGAAGCCCATGACCTCGAGGGCGTCGATCTCCTCCGAGATCCGCATCGAGCCGAGCTCGGCCACGATGCCGGTGCCGACCTTGGCGGCCATCATGTAGCCGAAGGCGTACGGGACGAGCTCGCGCAGGTCGCACCACGCGGCGAACACGCCGGCGTAGGCGGGCGAGCCGATGGAGCGGGTGAAGTACGCGCCCTCGAGGCCGCACTGCAGGCCGATGATGAAGACGAGGCCCCAGATGACGACGGTCGAGCTCGTGATGAGCACGCCGGCCTGGCGCAGGCCCTCGCCCAGGAACCGGAGAACCCGGAGCGAGTAGACCTGCCCGATGATCTTCGCGGAGAACTTGGCGCCCTCGCCGACGTTGGCGAGGATCTCCTTGGGCTGCTCGAGGAAGGTGCTCATCGGGCGCCCCCGGCCGTCGGGACGGTGATCGGGACGAGCATCACTTGATCACCAGCATCTCGGGGTTCGTGGCCAGCAGCGTCTGCGTGAACACGTAGTTGAAGGCGAAGATGCCCAGGAAGGCGATCACCACCGCCTGGTTCACCGCTCTGCCGACGCCCTCTGCACCGCCCTTCGCGGTCATGCCCTTGTAGGAGCAGACCACGGCGATGATGGCGCCGAACAACGTGCACTTGACGAACGACCCCCAGAGGTCGGTCGTCGACGCGTTGCCGAAGAAGGTGGCCCAGAACGGTCCGAGCGGGGCGCCGTTGACGAGCGTGGCCACGACGCCGCCGAAGATGCCGAAGATCAGCGCGTAGACGTCGAAGAGGCCCGTGACGATCATCAGCGC
>WLOB01000500.1 GCA_009699505.1 Actinomycetota bacterium
GCCGCGTCAGGCGCGTGCCGTTGCCGGTCAGCACGGTGAAGAGGCCGCGGATCGCGCCGCCGCCCTCGCCGTAGGTGACCGTCTCGATGTGGGTGTGCGGGTCGGGGTAGATCGACGACGTGATCGCCACGCGCTTGGACAGCGCCTCCGCACGGCCCTCGGGGACGGTGACGCCGAGGATCGCCTCGCTGTTCGTGCGCACGAGGTGCCCGAGGCGGTCGGAGATCTTCGGCAGGTCGCCGTTGATCTTGCAGCGGGCGAGCAGCTCGTTCGTGCCGAGCGCGCCGCCCGAGACGACGACGCCGCGGGCGCGGATCGCCCGGCGGTCCTTGCGGAACCGGGCGCCGGTGCGCTCGTGGACGATCTGCCAGCCGTCCGTGCCGTCCGTGCCGTTCAGCGGGGTGAGCGAGACGACCTCGCGGCCCGGCTCGATCGTCGCGCCGTGCTTGTGCTCGGCGAAGTGGAGGTAGTTCTTCGTCGTCGAGTTCTTCGAGCCCTGCGGGCAGCCGAGCATGCAGCGGCCGATGGACGAGCAGCCCACGCGCGCGGGGCCCTCGCCGCCGAAGTACGGGTCCGCCGTCTCGACGCCCGGGTTCTCGAGGTACGTGCCGACGCGCGCCTTGCGGTACGTGTTGCCGACGCCGATCTCCTCGCCGTACTCCTTCAGGAGCTGGTCGGCCGGGTCGTCGGCCGTGACGTCGGTGACGCCGAGCATCCGCTGCGCGGTCTCGTAGTGCGGCGCGAGCTCGGAGCGCCAGTCGGCGAGGCCGGCCCACTGGCGGTCCTCGAAGAACGCCTTCGGCGGCACGTAGAGGGTCATCGCGTAGACGAGCGAGCCGCCGCCGACGCCGGCGCCGCTCATGATGAAGACGTCCTTGAACGTCGTCAGCTTGAACAGGCCGCGCAGCCCGAACCGCGGGGCGTAGAAGTACCGGCGCAGGTCCCACGAGCTCTTCGGCATGGAGTCGTCCTCGAAGCGCTGGCCGCGCTCGAGCACCGTGACGCGGTGGCCCTTCTCGCTCAGGCGCAGCGCGCTGACCGAGCCGCCGAAGCCCGAGCCGATGACGACCCAGTCCGTGTCGAAGGAGCCGTCGTCGCCCGTGTTGCGCGCGACGCCCGAGATGGGGCCCGTGTCCGTGGACCGATCGCCTGCCGTGGTTGCCATGCCGCTCTCCCTCTTCGCTGCCCCGGTCCGGCCGTGAGGGACCGGACCAGAAAGAATGACGCCTGCGTCACCTTAGCGGCTGCGGGCGGCCACGTCACCTTTTCTCGACGGGGAGTCGCGAGCCCACGGCACCCCTGCAGCGGGGCGCTCAGTCCTTCAGGAGTCGGGAGAACCGCCGGTCCTTGTAGGGCTTGCCGCCCGTCTGGCAGGTCGGGCAGTACGCCATCTCGTCGCTCTCGTAGTGCACGGCGAGGATCGTGTCGCCGCACCGCGGGCACGGCTCGCCCGCGTGCCCGTGGACCCGCTCGGGGACCGGCATCTTGTCCTTGAGCGGCAGCTTCAGCGTGTCGGCGTAGCCGACGATCGCCTCGTCCAGGCGCACCCGGATCGCCTCCCGCAACGCTGCGCGCTCGTCGTCGTCGAGGTCTCCCGCGCGGCGGAGCGGGGCGATCCGCGCCTCCCACAGCACCTCGTCGGCCCAGCGCCGCCCGATGCCCGCGACCACGCGCTGGTCGCGCAGGGCGCCGCGGAGGGTGCGGCGGGGCGGCAGGATCGAGAGGTCCGGCGGGTCCGGCCACGCCTCGGGGCCCAGGGTGCGCAGGCGCTCGTCCGCCTCGAGGTCCGCCCGGCGCAGCAGTCGTCCCCAGGCCGACTGGCGGGTGCCGAACTCCTTCAGGCGCAGCTCGCGTTCCCCGTCGAAGCCGTCCGCGCCGCCGGTCAGCCGGATCACGATGCGGGCCGTGCGGTCCTTCATCGTCGCCCGCTTCTCGAAGAGCTGGAGGCGCCCCGCGCTCATGAGGTGCAGCAGCAGGGTGGCGCGGCCCTCCGGGTCCTCGTCCGTGACGAGGCCGCCGCCGGCGAAGCCGACGAGCAGCATCTTGCCCCGCCGCCCGACGCCCGTGAGCGTCGCGCCGGCGAGCGCGTCCAGCGGCGGCTTGAACGTCTGCATCGTCGCCAGGCCCGGCGCGCGCGCGGAGTCGACGACCGCGCCCTCCAGCGCGGCGGAGAGCAGCCGCGCGGTGATCTCGACCTCGGGCAGCTCCGGCACGGCTCAGCCCCGGACCCGCGCCAGGACGTCCGGCCCGAGCAGGCCGCGGAGCTCGGCCCGGGAGCCCTGGACCGCGACGACCGCCACGGCCGCCTTGCGCATGCGGATCCGCGCGCCCGTGAGGTCGTGGACGACCTGGGAGAGGTCGGGCTCGTGGCCGACGACGAGGACGCGGTCGCCGAGGCCCGCGGCCTGCAGTGCCTCGTCGCGGTCCAGGCCGAGGGCCGCGCGGTGCTCGACGGGCGCGCCGCCGAGCGCCTCGCAGGCCAGGAGCGCCGTCCGCCACGCCCGGACCTTCGGCGAGGCGAGGACGAGGTCCGGCGTCAGGCCGAGCGCGGCGAGCGCGACGCCGGCCGCGCGGGCCTGGGCCTCGCCCTTCCCCGTCAGGTCGCGGTCGGCGTCGTCGCCGGAGGGCGCGCGGTCCTCGGCGGTACCGTGCCGCAGCAGGAGGAGCTCGCTCACGACGCGCCCCCGGTCGGGGCGTCGGGGGCGTCCTGGGCGCCGGAGGGCACCGTGGCCTCGGGGGCGTCCGGGGCGTCGGAGGCCACCGAGCCGTCGACGACGTCCGGGCCGTGGAGGCCGGGGGCCGGCCGACCGGACGTCGCCGCCCGAGCGGACGAGGCCGGGGCCGACGCTGCCCCGTCGCCCGCCACCGCGGGCAGCAGCGCGACGACCGGGCGCTCGAAGCGGGGGCCGCGGACCGCGGCGAACCGGCGTGCCGCGCGGGTGAGCCAGAGCCGGCGGCCCGCCGACGCCAGGGCGGTCGCGAGCGCCGCGACGGTGAGGATCCGGGCCCGGCCGGAGCGCGGTGCGGGGACGACGCGCAGGACCGTCCGGACGATCGTCGAGGACGCGGGCGGGCTCATGGTCCGAGTCTACGTCGACGGCCGGAGCGCGCCCAGAGGACCCGGCCCGGGCCCGGCCCGGGCCCGGCGCGTCCGGCGGCCGGCGGTGCCCCGCCCCCACCGCTCCGCGCCGGGGCGCGAC